>DASZAF010000001.1 GCA_035945435.1 Candidatus Saccharimonadales bacterium
GACCTAAACAAGACAATTGAGGGTCTTGAAGTAGCTTTGCCGTTTATCACGGAGACTGTTGCATCGGGTAGACAAGTCTTGTTTGTTGGTACCAAACGTCAGGCGAAAGATATTGTTCAACAAGCGGCTATTGAAGCAAAAATGCCATACGTAACAGAGAGATGGTTGGGTGGGATGCTGACCAACTATAAGACGATCTCGTCTCGCATTAAGCGACTCAAAGATCTTGAGGAGCGAATGGCGAATGGCGAATTAGCCAGTCGTTACGCAAAACTAGAAGTTCAGCGATTCCAGGAAGAAATTGACGAGCTCAACCACAAACTAGGTGGTATAAAAGACATGAATGGCATGCCTGGCGCCCTCTTTATTGTGGATGTTGTCGATGAAGCCTTGGCATTACGTGAAGCTAGCAAGCTGAGCATTCCTATCGTCGGTGTTGTTGATACTAACGCCGACCCGACACTTGTTACATATCCAATTCCTGCCAACGATGACGCGATCAAGGCATTACAGCTCATTACTCGTTATGCCAAGGAGGCGGCTCTGGAAGGCCTAGCCAAGCGTAAGAGCAACGGAGAGGGTAAGTAATGGCAGACATTTCCGTAGAAGAGATCAAGCGCCTCAAAGATCTGACCGGTGTTGGTCTGACTGAAGCCAAGAGAGCCCTTGTAGATAGCAATGGCGACTTTGATAAAGCTCTCGAAGAGATGCGCAAAAAAGGCCTAACTCGTGCCGAAAAGCGTGGTGAGCGCGAAGCCCGTGAGGGATTAGTTGAAGCCTACGTCCATGGTGGTCGTGTAGGTGTTCTCGTCGAACTTAATTGTGAGACGGACTTCGTAGCTCGTACCGATGAATTCAAGACGCTTGCTCATGACCTAGCTCTGCACATTGCTGCTATGAACCCAGCTTATGTTAGTGCTGATAGTATCCCAGCGGCTGAGCGCGAACGGAAGGCAGCTGAATTCACCGAAAAAGTTCAAGGCGAGGGCAAATCTGGTGATATGGTACCAAAGATCGTCGAAGGTATGGTCAAAAAGCACTTTGGTGAACTTTGCCTACTAGAACAACCGTTTGTCAAAGACCAGAACAAGACCGTCAACGACGTTATCAAAGAAGTTATCGCCAAGCTAGGCGAGAACATCGTCGTCGGACAGATGGCGCGAATTGAGCTCGGTGTAGTCTCTGCTTAAAAGTCTGTCCACATCTTTGGTATACTGAAAGTATGTTTAATACAGACTCTTATGAAACGCGGATCCAACAGGCTCTGCAGCACTTTGAAGATGAGATAAAAAAGTTAAGAACTGGTCGAGCCAACCCGAGTATGCTCAGCGGTGTAATTGCCGAAGTATACGGCGGTACGCGGATGCCTCTAAACCAGATCGCTACGATCACCTCACCAGAACCTCAATTACTACAAGTAGCTCCATTTGATCCAGCCAATCTGCAAGCAGTCGTGGTTGCTATTCGTGACAATCAACTTCTAGATCTCAACCCGAGCGACGACGGACGAGTAGTCCGTATCCCAATACCACCACTCAATGCTGAGCGCCGTCAGGCAATCGTCAAGCAGCTCTCTGAGAAAGTTGAGGAATGTCGTATCGCGATCCGAAGTGTGCGGCACGATGCATTGAAAGATGCCAAACAAGGAGAAAAGGACAAACAGATTTCTAAAGACGATTACGCCCGGATCGAGAAAGCCATGGATGACATCGTTGCCAAGTCACAGAAGACACTCGATGAAAAGATGAAGGCTAAAGAAGCCGAAATCATGACAGTGTAACCGTTTGTAAGTATACTTTCAGGATAAGTATGTATAAGGGGACAGCGTGACAGTAGTTATATTCATCATCGGCCTAATTCTATTTGTCCTACTCGTCGTTGTTCATGAGCTGGGTCACGCTATCGTTGCTCACCGTAATGGGGTAGTCGTTGAAGAGTTTGGTATTGGTTTTCCGCCGCGATTATGGAAGCGGGTTCTGAAAAAGAGCAAAACAGTCTTTTCACTTAACGCTTTACCAATCGGAGGCTTCGTTAGACTAAAGGGCGAACATGATAATGATAAGGGCCCGGGTACTTACGGCGGTTCATCATTCTTTGTAAAGGCGAAGATTCTACTGGCCGGGGTGGCCGTTAACTGGATAACAGCTGCCGTTATCTTCACAGTTTTGGCCTTAACCGGGATACCCCAGCTGGTCGGCAATCAGTTTACGGTTAAGAGTGACACGAAGGTTATCAACAACGTCATCTTGGTCTCGGACATCACCTCACATTCACCGGCCGCAAAGAGTGGGCTCAAGGTGGGTGATCAGCTGCTAAAGGTTGGATCGGCTAGTGTGACAAGCACCGATCAACTAGTGGCTTTGACTCATCGTGATGCAGGTAAAAAAGTAGATATCGTCTATTCACGTAGCGACACTATCCACACGACGACCGCTACTCTTAATAAAATCGACAAGGACAACCAGGGCTACTTGGGTGTCGTGCCACTCTCCCACGTTATTCAACGTTCGACTTGGTCGGCTCCGATTGTCGGTGTAGGTCTGACAGCCCAGCTAACGAAATTAACCTTGCAAGGGCTTTGGGACGTTCTCGATAATCTGGGTACCGGCCTCTTCCAGTCGCTTAGCCCGAATGCTCACCAGCGTGCAACGGCCAGAACCCGGATCTCTGACGCCGGCCAGAACGTGGCTGGGCCAGTCGGGATCGTCGTCCTTCTCAAAGATGTCAGTAGCCAAGGCGTCAGCCTCATGCTTTATCTGATCGCAGTCATCTCTCTAACATTGGCTGTTATGAATGTCCTGCCGATTCCTGCTCTTGATGGGGGAAGGCTCTTCGTGATGCTACTTTATAGGCTACGTCGAAAACGACTGACCGAAGAAGTCGAGGAACGTATCCAAGGATATGCGTTCGCGGTCCTAATGGGATTAATCGTACTGTTGACGGTCGTCGATGTCAGACACTTCCTCTAATCATCCGCAGTACCCATCGGCCGAACCACCGGCAAAGAAACAGTTATGGGGACCCTGGACAGCTCTCTGGATTGGGTTTCTCATCTTCGTCGTCCCGATGTTCGTCATCGCCGAGATTGCGTACCTTACACACTGGAATATGCCGAATCAGGACCTCCAGCAGTTCTACATGTATGCTGGCTCGATTGCCATCACCTTGATCCTACTCAGGATGGTTCTGCAGAAAAGATACAACATCGGCTTTAAACAACTTGGTCTAAATCACTTTTACTTCCGCTATATCGGCTACGCGCTTTTAACGCTACCAATTTATTTCATCTGCTCGGCGGCACTAACTGAGATTGTCTCGAGTCTGTATCACGGCTTCAATATTGCCCAACAGCAGAATACGGGCTTTACTGGTAGCGCTCATAGCTCAGTTTTGGAACTCACCGCTGTCTTCGTGTCGCTTGTTATTATCCCACCATTGGTTGAAGAGACACTCTTTAGGGGTTTTCTGCTCCAGGGCATGCGCAAACGATTCCCTGCCGTCATTGCTGTCATTCTCGTCAGTTTGATCTTCGGAGCAGCTCACGGACAACTCAATGTTGGTATTGATACTTTTACGCTTAGTTGCTTCTTGTGTTTCTTGCGTATCAAAACCGAAAGTCTCTGGCCTGGCATTCTTCTGCATGCCACCAAAAACTTCATTGCCTTCATTGCGCTTTATCACCTCTTTCAGTCATTCTTTTGACAGATTACTAACTTCGGTGTACCATGAGCGAGCTATGGTTACTTTGTTCCATCTTAGTAAAACCTATCTACCGCTCCCGCTGCCTAGTTAGCAGCCGGGGTCATATTAAACTTATAATCGATCACAGACAGCCCCGGTCAAGGGCTGTTTTCAGCCACCACGTCTGTGCTTTAACGGCCTAGTCATATATGATGATGTAAGAATCGTGTATGGCTGGAAGGAATTACCATAATGAGAGCAACTAAGTTATTTGGTGGAACGTCTAAAACAGAGGGCAGCGACAATACCATTCCCTCAAGCCGGCTGCTGACTCAAGCTGGCTATATCCGTGAATCAACGGCTGGTCGTTACTTCTTTCTACCGCTCGGTATCAGGGTTCACGAGAAGATCATTCGCATTGTTCGTAGACACATGAATGCCGCAGACGGGCAGGAAGTTCTAATGCCTGTTCTTCATCCGATTGAGCTATGGAAAGAGACCAACCGGACAACAACCACCGGCTTCGAGCTAATGAAAGTTAAAGACCGTCGGGAGGCGGAATTTGCGCTTGGTGGAACGGCCGAAGAGATGGCAGTCGATCTGGTTCGTAAGTTCAATATTAGTTACAAGGACTTACCATTTAATATCTACCAATTCTCGATGAAGTTTCGTGATGAAGTTAGGGCTCGTGGCGGTCTGCTGAGAGTTCGCGAATTCGTGATGAAGGATGCTTACAGTTTTGGTACAGAGCAGCAGTTCAAGGATGTTTATCAGCAGATGTGGAACACATACCTGAGTATCTTTGATGAGCTAGGGCTTAAAACCGACGTTGTGGCCGCAGACAACGGCTATATCGGCGGGGAGTATTGTCATGAGTTTGTCAGCGAGTCAGAAGTGGGGGAGAGCCGCTACTTTATAGATCAAGAGAATGGTTATGCGGCACACGAAGACGTCGCAGTCTTCCGCGTCGAGGATAAAAACGTGGGTGACGAGCTCAATGAACTCCAAGAGATCGAAGCGGTTCGTGGTACGACCATGGAAGACGGCGTCAAACTGCACGGTCTACCCCTCTGGCAGCAGATCAAAGACGTCCTTTTCTTTGACGAGGCAACTAAGCGTTACATCCTGGCCATTATAAGGGGTGACTTCGACGTCAATGAGACCAAGTTAATGCAGGTCGCAGGTGCTTGGGACCTTCGAGCTGCGACCGCTGAAGAGATTTGTGAAGATCTTGGCAGCGAACCAGGCTTTATATCGCCGGTTAAGTTCCCCAAGAAAGGGGCTAAGAGTGGCTACGAGGTTGTCATAGTTGCCGATAAGTCGTTGAGGACAATCCGCAACGCTTACGGAGGCAATAACAAGAAACACGGCGACCTTCTTAATATCAATATTGAACGCGACTATAAACCCGATATTGAAGCCGACATTGCTCTGGCTCAGCCAGGCATGCACAGCCCTCGGGGTGGAGAACTGATTGAGAAGCGGGGTATTGAAGTCGGGAACATCTTCCAACTGGGCTATCACTACAGCAACCTCATGCATGACGCCGAGTTTACTAACGAAAAAGGTGCTCGCCAGAAGTACTATATGGGCTGCTACGGCATCGGAATCGGTCGGACTATGGCTGCCATCGTTGAGGCTCACCATGACGACAAAGGCATCATGTGGCCTGAAGTAGTTGCGCCATTCACCCTGACGCTACTCAGATTCGGTGACAATCCTGAAGTCATTAAGATGGCTGATGAGCTACATATTGAGCTAGAAAAAGCAGGGGTAGATGTTCTTTATGATGATCGCGATCTTCGCCCCGGCGAGAAAATGGTTGATGCTGACCTCATCGGCATTCCACATCGAGTCGTTGTCAGCGATAGGACATTAGCTGAGTCGAAATACGAATACAAAAAACGAACAGAGACTGACTCACAGCTTCTAGATAGAGAAGCGATTCTCCAGAGGGTGATTAATCACACTTCTTGAGGCGAGCGAAGTGTGGTATAATTTTGCACATCGGTTTAGGCACTAACGCGACGTCTTTAAAAACAAGATGAGTTGATTCTGTTTGATGAGATGTTTAGTTTGTGGAGAAGACATTAGATTATCCGAGGTCTTATTATGAAGAAAGATTATCAGTTAACCAAAGCAGGGTGGGACGAGTTAGGCAAAGAACTTGCCGAATTAAAAGCGCGCCGCGGCGAGATTGCTGAGAAGATTAAATCTGCACGTGACTTCGGTGATCTTAGCGAGAACGCTGAGTACGATGCCGCCAGGGACGAACAGGCCCAGGTAGAGGCACGAATTGCAGCAATTGAAGACATTCTTCAGAATGCCAGTGTCCTTAAAGGCGCTCCTAAGAAAGGCACTGTGGCAGTCGGTAGCACTGTTACCCTTGAAGGGCCTAAGGGCGAAGTCGAGTATACCATCGTAAGCTCGGTTGAGGCCGATCCGGCTCTGAAGAAGATATCTGATGAATCGCCAATCGGTCAGGCACTGATCGGCAAGAAAGTCGGACAGAGCGCCGAGATTAAGACGCCTTCTGGCAGCATCTCTTTCGAGATCAAGCACATAGCTTAGATCTATTTGACGATATTCCCGTAAATACTCTTGGTTGTTTCGTCTACTTCTCGTCGCAACTGCGGGAATGGTACGCCTTCACGGGCAGTTACGCCTTCAAAGATCCAGAAAACACGCTCAGAGTTTCCCCATCCACAGACAGGTGGCATACCGTATTCGAGCATCTCAACGTAGTCAATATCCAACATCTGGGCCTCATCGTCTCCTGCATCGCGCATCTTCTGCTGTTCGACGAAGCGGTTGAGCTGATCGATCGGGTCATTAAGCTCACTCCAGCCGTTGCCAAGTTCGGTCCCAGCAATAACTGGCTGGAAACGCTCGACAACATTTGGGTTAGATGGATTCTTCTTAGAGAGCGGGCTGATAAAGAGGGGTGTGTTGATCAACCAGATAGGGCCGGCAATATCTTTGCGGATATTCTTCCAGAGCTTATCAATGCCTCGGGCCTTATTTTCGGTCTGTTCGACTTCTAGTTTATGATCAGCAAGCGCCTTCTTGACCTCCTCAAGGGTACAATTGTAGACGTCGATCCCGTAGTGTTTCCTGACCGTCTCGGCATAATCCCACTGCTCCCATTCTTGTGAGAGGTCGACGTCAAAGTGGCCAAGCTTAAACTTGAGAGTACCGAATGTCTTCTCGATAACGTAGCGGAACATCTCTGTCATAAACTTCATACCATCTTGCCAATCAGCATAGGCCCAGTACCATTCCATAGCGACGTGCTCAGGAAGATGTTCGTCAGAATAATTCTCGTTTCTAAAGCGTGGACCGATGTCGAAAACTTTCTCATACCCAGCACCGATCAGGCGCTTGAGGGGTAGTTCGTGACTGATGCGAAGGTAAAAGTCCTGATCGAGGGCGTCCATGTGTGTAACGAATGGGTTAGCATCGGCCCCCCCCGTGGTGTGTTCAAGTACAGGGATATTAATCTCAACGAAATCGTGCTCAAGCAGGAACTGTCGTGTCGCTTGCCAGAAGTTGCTTCGACAGATGAAGCGCTCGTAAACGTTTCGGTTAACGTTAATATCGATATATCGACGACGTAAACGCTCCTCTTTATTGGTGAGCCCATCAGGGGTGTAGGGCATTGGACGTAAGCTCTTAGTTAGGAGTCGTAATTTAGCTACGTCAACTGAAACTTCACCGGTCTTGGTCTTGATAACTCTACCAGTAGCCTGGATGAAGTCACCTGCGTCGAGAAGAGGTAACTCATTGAGACCAAGCCGACTCTCGTCAGCCTTGAGCGGCTGAACACTTTGTTCCGTAAGAAAGAGCTGCAAAGATCCACTGGCGTCCTTGACGACTATAAAAGCAATCTTGCCAAACTTGCGGATATTTATGATTCGACCAACGACACTGACTTCCTGACCTTCCAGGCTGGTGAAGTCTTTGGTGACTTGAGCTAGTGTATGAGTACGCGCAGCGTTCGCGGGGTAAGGGTCAACGCCCAACTTCTTGAGCTCTTCAAGTTTGCGTAAGCGCTCGTTGCGCAGTTCCTGTAGTGTAGCCATTTGCCTATATCTTATCGGAAGCGACCATAAATGGAAACATCGTTGCTTTGGCCAGGTCAGGTTAACTTGATTTTTAACTCCTAGAACTCCATAGTTAGAAGAGATATTTAGGGGAGATGAGCGTGATTCGAGTCAAACACGCTACCAAAAGTTACGGCCCTCGCCACAACCGCTTCACTGCGATTGATGACGTAACCTTCGAAGTACCCGAAGGAAGCACCGTGGCAATCGTTGGCAAGTCGGGCTCAGGCAAATCGACCCTTATGCATCTTATTTCAGGATTAGATCGGCCGGATGACGGGGAAGTCATTATAGAAGGAAAGAACATCTTTAAGCTTAGGGGAAAAGAGCTTGATCAGTTCCGAAACCGCCATATTGGCTTTATCTTCCAATCGTTCTTTGTCGAAGCAAACGAATCCCTATATCAGAACGTCTCCCTACCGTTAGAGATACGACAGACGATTTATAATAAGCGCCGAGAGAAGATCCTCTGGGCCCTTGAGCGAGTCGATATGCAGGATAAGGTTAACGTTCGAGCAGGTAAGCTCTCGGGTGGTGAGAAGCAACGACTAGCTATCGCTCGGGCTATCGTTAACGAGCCAAAAATCATCTTTGCCGACGAGCCGACTGGAAATCTTGATTCCGCAACCGGTGCCAAAGTCGTTAATCTTCTCTTTGAACTCAACAAACAGATAGGCAGCACCTTATTTGTAGTGACACATGATCACGAACTAGCTGCTAGATGTCAGATACTGATCCAGCTTAAAGACGGGAAACTGGTATCAATTAAGGACACTTCATCTGCAAAGAACTCCAAACAGGCGGTCACGACTGGCAAGGAGGGTGAGTAGATGCATATTAGCGACGGGCTTCGGCGAAGTGGTCGTAGTCTGCGACTAGCTAAAGCGCGAACGATTCTGACCGTCATAGCTATCTCAGTTGGCGCTCTGGCTCTAGCCCTCACACTCGCCGCTGGTCAAGGGGCGAAAGACTTTACTAATCGTCTTATTAGCACCAATTTCAACCCGAGCATCATCTATGTCGTTAAGTCAGATACTTCCCAAACGATTAATGCTCTTTCTGGTAATAACAAACCTCAGCGCTATAACCCTAGCCAGTCTAGCTCAAGCAAGAACCTGCTAACTTCTGCTGATCTACCGAAAATTGCCAATGCCGGTAATATAACGAGAGTGGCTCCAGCTCTCAGCCTCACCCCGTCATATGTGACAGCAAGCGGGGCGAATAAGTACGATGTACAGGTTCAGAGCGACGAAATAGGTGCTAAATATCGGATAATAGCGGGTAAGGTGCCGACTTTTCTGGAAGGTAACCAAGCCGTCATACCACAAGCGTATGCGGCTATCCTTAAGCTGGGCCCAGACAACAGATCGATTTTAGGTAAGATGTTTACAGTCCACTACGTCAACGATGCCGGTCAGGGTTTAGATCAGCAGTATAAGGTAGTCGCCATATCGCAGACTTCCTCGGGCCTCTTTGGAGGGACGAGTGACATTCTTATATCTGAGTCGGCGTCTCAAGAGGCCTATTCATTTCAAACAGGTCAGCAGCTCGGCGATGAGCAGTTTCCGGCTGCGATTGCGTATGCCAAGAAGACCGATGATGTCTCAATGCTTCTCACTGCCAATGCTGTTGCAGCGCAAGGCCCATATGCTGCCGAGAGCGCGAAGGATCTGGCCAACCAGATCACGTCGGTTATTAATATCATCCAGTATGCGGTGGCCGGTTTTGGTGCCTTGGCACTTCTTGTTTCAGTCTTTGGCATCATCAATACCCAGCTGATAAGTGTCTTGGAGCGGACCAAAGAGATTGGACTAATGAAGGCTCTTGGTATGAGTGCTCGAGGAGTACTTGGCCTCTTTGTCTTTGAGGCTGCTTGGATCGGTTTCTGGGGTGGTGTAGTTGGCATCGTGTTAGCTTATGTTATCTCCCTGTACGCTAATCCGTGGATCAACAACCGGCTTAACCTCGGTGGTAATCTCCTTGTCTTCAAGCCTGAACCGATAATAGCCCTTGTTATCGGCCTCATGCTCGTCGCAGCCTTAGCCGGTTTGGCGCCTGCCTGGAAGGCTAGTAAGATGAATCCAATAGAAGCTTTAAGGACGGAATAGATGGGTAAAGAGACTGCTATCTTCGCAGCTGGCTGCTTCTGGGGTGTCCAGGACTATTTCGATAAGGTCAAAGGTGTCCTTGAGACAGAAGTCGGCTACACAGGTGGCCACACCAAAAACCCGACCTATGAAGATGTCTGCACTAGTAGGACTGGCCATGCCGAGTCTATCCGAATAATCTTTGATCCTGACGTCGTCAGTTACGAGGAGCTAGTCCAACACTTTTTCTATATGCATGATCCGACTCAGCTCAACCGCCAAGGGCCCGACATGGGAGATGAGTATCGTTCGGCTATCTTCTACCTCGACGAGACACAGAAGACAACCGCCAAGAAAGTCATCCAACAACTGGCAGACAATCACCACTTCAGAAGGTCAATTGTTACGACTCTAGAGGGGGCCGATACGTTCTATCGGGCTGAGGAGTTTCACCAGAATTTCGTTAAAAAACACGGCTTTCGTGGCTGTCCTGTTTCGCCTCCGCAGAGTTAACAAAGGCAGGTTAGTCTGCTATTATTAATCTGTAATGACGGTGTTTGTTTACTCAGGCAGTTTTCGCTCAGGTCGGCTTTGAGCCGATTGTTACTTTCACATACCGTTTCAGACAAAACCCACCTTACTAAGAGAAGGAATATTGCCATGCTAAGTATTCAATTTATCCGTGAAAACCCCGAACTGGTAAAGACAAAATCAAAACAGAAGGGCTACGAAGTTGACGTCGATCGACTCGTAGAGCTTGATACGCGACATCAGAAGTTATTGGCTCAGATCGAACCACTTCGCCATGAGCGTAACCAGCTAGCTGAAGGTTTTAAAGGAAATAAACCCTCAGACGAGGCTCTATCTAAGGGTAAGCAGCTGAGAGAGTCTATTAGTGCTCTTGAGGAAAAATTGAAATCAGTTAGTAAAGAGCTCAACGCCCTCCTTTATCAGGTGCCCAACATGCCCTTGGATGACGTTCCAATAGGCTCAAGCGAAGATGAGAATGTTGTTGCCAAGACCGTTGGCGATATACCAAAGTTTAGCTTTAAACCAAAGACTCACTGGCAGATTGGTGAACCACGTGGTTGGATAGACAAAGAGCGAGCTGCCAGGGTGGCCGGTTCACGGTTTGCCTACATTATGGGAGACATGGTTAGGCTGCAATGGGCCATGATGAGCTTCGCTATGGATCAGCTAGCTGACGAGAACGTTTTAAGAGAGATTGCTGAGAAGAACAATCTTAAGGTGAGCACCAAACCATTTAAGCCCACGCTACCACCTGCAATGGCCAAGACCGAGGTTTACGAAGCAACAGGCCGCTTGGATAGTGAACAACAGACCTATAGGGCTGGGACTGAGGAAGATGATCTCTGGTTGAACGCTAGCGCTGAACACACCTTAGCGCCGATGTACATCAACGAGATTATCGATGAGGATAGTCTGCCACTCCGGTACGTCGGCTATACAACGGCATTTAGGCGTGAGGCCGGCACATATGGCAAAGATATGGAAGGCGTCCTGAGGATGCATCAGTTCGACAAGTTGGAAATGGAAAGCTTCACAACTGCCGAGACTTCGCTTGACGAACATCTCTTTCATATAGCGATCCAAGAACACCTGATGCAGAAGCTCGAGCTTCCGTACAGGGTGCTTATGAAGTGCACGGCTGATATTGGCAAACCGAATGCCCGAGGAGTCGATCTTGATGTATGGCTGCCAGGACAAGACAAATATCGCGAAAGCCATACGGCAGACCATATCACTGATTATCAGACGAGAGCCATGAAGACCCGTGTCAGGCGTAAAGATGGGAAAGTCGAGTTGGCTCACACAAACGATGCCACCGCACTTTCACAAAGGCCGCTTCTTGCCATCATTGAAAACTTTCAGCAGGAAGATGGGACGGTAAAAGTCCCAGGAGTCCTGCAGTCATATATGAATGGGAAAAAGGTCTTATGATTAAAAATATAGACGTTGCGAGCCAGGGTGTTGAGTTGACGGACGACCTTAAGAAGTACATCAACAAGAAGATTGGCAAACTCGATCGTTACACCCCAAGACATGCTCGCAAGTCTGTACACGCGGCCGTGAAGTTACGTGAGAAGACCACAAAGTCTGCCAGTAATAAGTATGAGTGCGAAGCCATTCTCTATCTGCCGAACGATCAGCTGACGGCCAACGAAGCCACATTGAATATGTTCGCTGCGGTTGATATTGTAGAGACTAAGCTTCAGAACCAGTTGCGTCGTTATAAAGAGAGAGCTATTAAGCAGAGCCGTATACCTCGCGGACAGATTACCAACCGCCTTCGGCGGATTTTACGCCGAGACGAATCAGAAGTAGGAAGTGAGTAGTTAATGAAGAACCGTGTCCTCATCAAGATACTTGGTGACCCCCAAGCAAAGATCCTCCGTCGCCTTAAGAAAAGAGTGGGCTCTATCAATGTGCTCGCAGACAAGTACAAAAAGATGAGCGACAAGGAGCTCAAGAAGCAGACGGTGGTTTTCAGAGAGCGACTTGAAGGCAAGAAAACCACTCTTGATGACATTCTGCCAGAAGCTTTCGCCGCGATGCGTGAGGCAGCCGAGCGAACAATTGGCAATCGTCACTTCGATGTCCAGCTGATAGGCGGCATGGTCTTGCATGAAGGCAATGTATCGGAGATGAAGACCGGCGAAGGAAAGACCTTGGTGGCTACACTGCCCGCATACCTCAATGCTCTCGCTAGTAAAGGCGTTCACATCATCACTGTTAACGACTATCTGGCTCAGCGTGACTGTGGCTGGAACGGTCAGGCCTACTATGCACTCGGCATCAGCACAGCTTGTATCATCGCCGAGCAGTCGTTTATCTACGATCCGGAATACACCAACAACGATCACGAAGATGAGCGTTTCCGTCACCTCAGGCCATGCACCCGAAAAGAGGCCTACG
>DASZAF010000002.1 GCA_035945435.1 Candidatus Saccharimonadales bacterium
GTCTCCGACACGTGGCTTTCCACATCGTCAAGCAAGATGAAGAGGTTGAGACTGAAGTCCCAATCGTGATTGACGGCAAAGGCTCGACCCCTGCTGAGAGAACCGGTTTGGTCATCATCCAGACGATAGACGACGTCAAGATCAAGGCGAAACCGCGTGATCTACCTGACGAACTCCACGTCGATGGCGAAAAACTGGTTGAGGAAGGCGACAAAGTCTCCGTTGCCGATCTTGTTATTCCCCAGGGCGTAATCATTGACGAAGATGAGATGTCTAAAACGATTGCATCCGTTTACACGACGGCCGCACTTGAAGCTGCTAACGACGCTCTGGCAGGCGATGAGGAGGCCGATGCATCTGAAGTTCCTTCAGAAGAGGGTCAACCTGATGAAGAGGTGAACGCTGAAGCTGGCGAAGAGACTAAGGCCGAAGGCGACGCGAAGAAAGAAAAAGAGTAATTTGCTTCTAGCGATCAAGCTAGAGGACTGTTTACAGTGTGCGTCGACCGATCCTCACTAGAAACTGAGGTACAATTTAGGTTGTGAAACAGAGTGATCGTATTCGAAAGCGTCTTAAAGAGCTCCCGGCAAGTCCCGGAGTCTATTTTCACAAGGACAGAAGCGGCAAGATCATCTATGTTGGTAAAGCTTCAATCTTAAAGAACAGGGTTCGTCAGTATTTTCAATCCTCTAGGGACATGGATCCGAAAACCCTCGCGTTAGTGGCTGAGATTACAGACTTTGACTGGATCACCGTCGATTCTGAGATGGACGCCCTCTTCCTTGAGAGTGAGATGATCAAGCGATACAAGCCGCGCTTTAACATTCTGATGCGAGACGACAAGTCTGAGCTCTTTGTCCGTATCAATATGAACGACCCCTATCCGTATGTCAGCTACACCCATCGTCCTCTCGACGACGGAGCCAATTACTACGGGCCCTACTATAACGGTGGAGCCGCGAAACGGGCTCTTCGCTCTCTCAGGAGAGTCTTCCCATACTCAACCCACCAAGTGATGCCAAAGCGTCTCTGTTTGCAGTATCACCTAGGTCTCTGCCCTGGTGTCGAGGCTCAGATGATAAGCTCGCAGGACTACAAGAAAACACTCCGCTCACTTATCGATGTTCTCCAAGGCGGTCGTAAACGGATCATTGGCCAACTCGAAAAGGAGATGCGAGCTGCTGCTAAAGAGAAGCAGTTCGAAACTGCCGCGATGCTTCGTAACAAAATTTTCGGTCTTAAGGCCCTCTCAACCCAGATTGTCTTTGGAGATGAGGAGTTCATGGACATCAGCAAGGATCACGCCCTCAAGGGCCTCTCAGAGCTTCTGGGGCTCAAAAATGCTCCACGGCGGATTGAGGGCTACGATATCAGTCATATGCAAGGTACGCATAATGTAGCCAGCATGGTCGTCGCTACCAATGGTATCGCGGATAAGACCCAGTATCGTAAGTTCAAGATGCGCCTACCTGGTAATAACGATTTCGGACATATGCACGAGGTGATTACGCGACGCTTCAATAAGACACACGATAACTGGCCAAAACCCGACTTGCTCGTCATCGATGGGGGTCGGGGGCAACTTGCTGCTGCGCTTGATGCTATGGACGAGCGAGAAATAAAGATCCCAGCTGTTGGTCTCGCTAAGCGCTTGGAGGAGGTTGTTATCCACAAGTCACGCTCTAACGTCGACCTTCACTTGAACGGGTTTCCGACTGCTTCGGTCCGTGAATCGGATGACTTCGTTATCGTTCTGCTAGATCATGATTCGGATATCGTGAAACTACTTCAAAGAGTTCGAGATGAATCACATCGCTTTGCGGTTAGCTATCACACAAACCTGAAGCGTGACTACCAGACAAAAAGTATTCTTGACGAGATACCTGGCATCGGCCCCGCTACGCGCCGGAAACTTGTCCAGGCTTTCGGGAGTGCCAAAGCAATCGAGACCCTTACACAACCACAGCTTGCTGCAGTTATAGGCGGGTCAAAGGCCAAGCTCGTGTTTGACTGGGCGCAGAAGAGGTAGTTGGCTCGTTTTACACCTCGCCTCATCTATGCTTTAGTATTTCCTAAGTTATGAACGCTATACGACCGCAGGCTACATTTTCTCAAGAGTGGGAGCTAATCGTACGGCCTGAGATCAGCGGCGACCCTGTGATCAGTAGGCGCCAATTCAGTGCGATGGGGAGCCTTATGATGCAAGGTTGGCGGACTGGGAAAGCCGCGGATGAGGGCAGTTGCCTCAGAGTTGGTGTAACCGAGGGGCGCATAGGTAGCCTTCGTATTGCGCCCTCGTCTGATCCGCGGACCGACGCGCAACTTCTAGCTATGTTGAAGGATCTCGGGATGCTCCTGCCATTCAGGCCGTCAGGGCCGCCTGATCGTGTTCTTGGTCTCGAAGATCTTGATCATGGCACCCATCCAACTGGTGCAGTCTATCCTCACTTCCAGAGATGGCTAACGGCTACAAATATAGGTGAGGACGCGGCCAGGCACTGTATCTCCGCCATGGCTCTTCCATTTGGGCCAGAGCAGCATAATAACGCCGTCCGATCATTCGGTTATGCGCCAGGCATAGGGCGATCTGAACATCTTGGAGTCAGTGCGCAGCCAGGAAGTTTCCACTTTACTCGTGAACCAGGGGCAGACGATGATTTCATCGCAGTAGAGGGCGACGTCGTATGGCGATGGCCTCAGCTTCAAACGCTTGGCAACTGCGCCTGTTGGGGGATCAACGGAAGGGAAGGGTTGTGGATCGGCCCCGAAACAGGCGATGCCCTCTATCGTCTTGACGGCCATAACATCGATACCCCAAAGCAAGCTCTCAGCATACTTCTCGGTGGCGCTGCATTGGCCGATGCTGCTAGCCGCTACGAAGGCGAAGAAGACGTTTTTGCGAACGCCAGAGTCGTGCCTGTAGTAGGCTAGCTTGTTGGCAGTGGAGTATAATTGGCCTAGTTGATGAGTAACATACAGAAGCAATTTCTGCAGTTTTTGTTGCGGTGGGCGCTTAATAGCCTCGGTCTGTGGATCGCCGTTCGCCTGATCGGTTCGATCAATTACAGCGGGGCGATTTCGGATATCCTGGTGGCTGGCTTCATTCTCTCTGTCGTCAACGCGGTTCTTAAACCCATCTTTGTCATTCTCGCTTTGCCGATGATTATCATCAGTCTTGGTTTCTTCATGCTGATCGTCAATGGCTTCATGGTCTATCTGACCGCGGCACTCTCACCTGGTCTCCAGATGGGCTTCGGGAGTGCCATACTTGCCGGTATCGTCGTTGGCCTGATAAACTATGCACTAACACACCTCTTCGACCTACGTGTGAAAGCTAATCAAACCTGACATGCTCTATACATATATCAAGATCATCACTATTGGTGCCGGAGCCCTCACAATCCTCCTGATCCTCATTCAGCAGCGCGGGGCCAGTCTAGGTGCCGGTTTCGGCGCCTCAAGCGAACTGGTCACCACCCGTCGAGGAACGGACAAGACCCTCCACGATCTGACCATACTGACAGTTATCATCTTTGTCTTAACCCTGCTCATTGGAATCATCAAAGGTTAGCGAGAAGGTATGAAGAAGAAGTGGCGAATAAACAAGCCGCACCTTCCTGATCAGCCCGGCCAAGTCCTTAAGGATCGTTTACTCGAATTTGAGAGCGTGACAACACGCCATGGCCAGCGATATATTCTTCGTCGATGGAGTAATTTCACAGAGGTCGGCAAGCATGCTATCACCTGGCTCGCGATCGTCTTACTGCTGATTCTGGGAGTAGGCTTTCAAGAGAACGCCCTCAACAGCTTTTACAAAGTGGCTGTCCCGGCAGCAGGTGGTATCTACAGTGAAGGAGTGGTTGGTAGTGCGGCGGATTTTAACCCAATCTTTGCCACTACTCAGCCAGAGCAGACGGTCACGCGGCTTGTCTTTAGTAGCCTACTTGAGTATGGCCCAGACAATAACCTAGTCGGTGATCTTGCCGACAGCTGGACCGTCGATAATACAGGCCAGATCTATACGGTTCACCTTAACCCTGATGCTCAGTGGCAGGACGGTGTGCCGGTTACCAGTGCTGACGTCGTCTATACCATCGGGGCCATTCAGGATCCGGCAACTGGCTCTCCACTAGCCTCAAACTGGGCACACGTTGAGGTCAAAGCCCTCAATCCACAGACCGTTCAATTCACGTTACCAGCACCGTTTCCGCCATTCATTAACTCGTTAACGTCAGGCATAATCCCCCAACACATCTTGAGTAGAGTACCAGATTACCAGCTCAGATCGGCTAGCTTCGACACTGACCCGACAGTCGGTAGTGGTCCGTATAAGTTTATTAATAGCCAGACATTTACGAACCAGACCGACATTCGACTCACCCGTAACTCAAATTACTACGGCGGGCACGTTCTGCCTAGCGGCTTCAACGTCGATGCCTTTAATGATTACAACGGGCTACTTGAAGCCTTCAGGGTGGGGGAGATATCGGCGGCCAGTGACGTCCAGCCGGGGGATGTGCACAGTCTCCGGGCACTTCGTAACGTTCAGGTTCAAGAAGCACCACTTATGAATGAGACTCTGGCTTTCTTCAACATGAATAGCACTGTCATGCAGGATGCGAAGGTGCGGGCGGCGCTAAACATCGCCGTGAATAAAGAAGCAATCATCGACGCGCTGGACGACGAATACCGAGCGGCCAGCATCCCTCTGTTACCTGGCCAGCTCGGTTATGATGCTACTCAGGACGTCGGCGGATTCAGCCAAACGGCTGCCACGACCCTGCTGGCTTCAGATGGTTACGTTAAGAGTAAGGACGGGCTGCTTGAAAAGAACGGAGTACCACTTACCGTCAACTTAGCCGCCAGTACTGACGACGTCTACCCGAAGGTTGCGGATCTACTGGCTAAGCAGTGGCAGTCGATCGGGATAACCGTCCAGGTCAACCTCGTCGACGATCAGAACATCCAGCAGAATGTTCTCGTGCCCCGCAACTACGACGTTCTTGTCTACCAGCTGGCAATTGGCGCTGACTCAGATGTCTATGCGTACTGGGATTCGGCTGAAATTGGCGAGCAAGGGCTCAACCTATCGAATTACAGTAATCAGTATGTCGACGAACTTCTTCAAAGTGCCAGAACAAGTACCGATCCAAGTCTGCGTGCCGTTAAGTACCATGACTTCGTTACCCAATGGGTCAGCGATCAACCGGCCGTCGTTCTTTATCAGCCAACCTACAACTATGCTATGCGTGACAATGTGGCAGGCTTCATACCGCATCCTCTCGTTCAACCAACCGATCGCTTTTATAACATTGCGGATTGGTCCGCAGCTACCAAGCAGGCCGTAGAGAATCACTAATCCTTGCATCGGACAGTCCACCTCTTATACAATAAGTCTGTTCAGGTGCCATGCGCGAGTGGCGGAATCGGTAGACGCGCTAGCTTCAGGAGCTAGTGAGCTTTACGCTCGTGGAGGTTCAAGTCCTCTCTCGCGCACCATGTATATTTATCTAGTGTTTTGTTCTGTGATAACCACCAGTAGGTAGTTTTGGACGGGTAGTTGACTGAACGAGTGATGGGACCTACAATCATAAGCATTAATGAGGGATACGGCTTAGATGGCTCGTTTGCCTAATCCCGGCGGTGACGTCGGTACCTGGGGGACAGTACTCAACGACTTTTTGAGTGTCTCGTTAAATGGCGACGGCACACTACAGTCAAGCGCATTACTTGGGGCTGGTGCTCTTCAACTAGACGCTAACTCAGGGGATATACAGGCGGTCGGTAGCCAGGCAGCCGGTAATTCCGGTAAAGCAGCGGACGCCAAACACGTTCACCCGACGACCGGCCTGGCACTCTTAACAGGTGCTGCGTTTACAGGTAGCGTAACTGCGGGCGTCGTAGCTCTGACGGATGGCGTGAACATTGCTCTTAACGCCTCACTTGGGAATACCTTCACTGTTACCATCGCTGGCAGCAGGACGCTCTCCAACCCGTCCAACCCGACTGATGGGCAGCGCATCATTGTTGCGGTGACCCAGGGTACAGGTGGAAGCTTTACGCTGAGTTATGGCAACCTATACGAATTTAGCGCGAATCTGCCATCACCGACCCTTAGTACGACTGCAGGGATGACAGACTATCTTGGCTTTATCTATAACGCCGTCTCGGGCAAGTGGCGTTTCTTAGCGTTTCTTGGTGGGTTCTCGTAACTAAGACTTCGGTTTACTAGTGCGCGTCAAACAGCTCAACCCAGTCTTGGCGTTCATTTAAGCGGGCTGCAAACTCATACTGTGCGTCACCAGCCGCACCATGTGTGTCGAGCGCTCCAGCCATATCCCCGAGGTCGCCCATACACGTCAAGACAAAATTACTGACTGGACTTTGCAGAAAGACTTCGTCGGGTTGCTCGGACTCACCTGGGACTGCTCCAAGCATTCTGTCCCAAGCTCGAATCTCTTCCTCGGGTGGGCCCATTCTGCCTTCTCTGAGCTGCTCTTCCTGTAGCCAGTATTGAAGCATGGCAGCATAGGCTAGGCAGTCCGGATCATCACGTCGCTCAAGTAGTGCTTCAATCGCGCTCAATGTTCCGTCACGGTCGGCGAGAGCATTCTGTTGGGCCTCGTCAAGATCGTCCCAAATTGTATGTTCGATCGCAGGACGTACGGGGCCCTGTTCGTCAGTAATAGTGCGGATTATCGCGAATCGGCCTACTTGCTTGAGAACGCCCTCTGCCAGCCCGTCAAGGTTTGGGTTGCGCTCCCCAGGCTGCCACGTAAGCGGCCCATGGGATCTCTCTCTACTTGGAAGATCTGTCATACTTTCCTCCTCAGAACTCACTGTATCTTTGCTTAATCTATAGCATGCTCTATACACCGGCGCAAGTAGGTGTTCAGATGATTTTGGGCCCTGTGCACCTCATCGAATAGGTGCGGCGAATGAGACGAGAGGCAGGAAGTAAGCAAATAATTTACATGTTAACGCCTACCGCTTTTCGTGGTTTTGCGCTAGTATGGGGGAAACGCTTAGGCTTGGGAATTGGGAGACAATGAGCAACAAGATTGTACAGTACTTACAAACGCATATTGACGGTGAAGTAGTGGACGCCCCTTCGGTGCGCCAACATTTCGCAACTGATAGGAGTATCTTCGAAGCACTACCGCAACTGGTCGTCTATCCGAAGAATACCAGCGGTATTCGTAAAGTTGCACGCTTCTCATGGCAGCTTGCCGAGCGTGGTCACAGCCTACCATTGACGGCTCGTGGCAAGGGTTCGAACCAGAGCGGATCCGCAGTTGGGAAAGGCATGGTAGTCGCTCTGCCTGCTCATATGAATCGCCTCCTTGAGCTAGAAGTCGGCAAAGGTACTGTCCGTGTCCAACCAGGCATGAGCTACCGCGCACTTCAGGACGTTCTTAACAGCCATGGGCTCTTTCTGCCGCCGTTTCCAGCCTCAATCGATTACTCGACGATCGGCGGCGCAATTGCCACTAATGCTTCAGGTTATAAGTCGGTTAAATATGGTACGACCCGTAAGTATGTCAAAGGTCTGGAGGTAGTGCTCTCAAACGGTGATGTTATTAAGACGGAGCGTCTTAGTAAGCGTGAACTGAGTTCCAAGAAAGGCCAGACGGATCTGGAGGGGGAGATCTACCGCCAAGTAGATGGCCTTCTCACTGACAACGCTGAGCTCATCGAGAAGCTGGATAAGAAGACGAAAGTTACCAAAAACTCCTCAGGATATGCGCTCGAACAGGTTAAAGACAAGGATGGCTCGTTCGACTTGACGCCACTCTTTGTTGGTTCCGAGGGAACGCTCGGCATTATCACCGAAGCGACTCTTGACTGCGAAGGCTTCAATCCGAAGACGACACTACTTGCCGCCCAGTTTGACTCTCTAGAAAAATGCGTTCAACTTCTTGAACCACTCCGTGCCCTCGGTCCAAGTGCGGTTGAGATAGTCGATAGAAACCTTCTCGAGTTGGTCAATCGCACCAATCCGGCGATCCTGAAGGATCTTGTCCAGCAGCCTCTACCGGCGGCGGTCCTCCTCGTTGAATTTGACGATCCATCCGATCGAAGCCGAAAGAAAAAGGTCAAGAAAGCCCTTAAGATGCTCGATGAATCAGCCCGCAGCCACGATGAGGCCGAGACCCTCGTAGCCCAGGAGCGGCTCTGGTCGATTCTCCACTCGGCCTGGGTGGCATTTACCTATGAGGGGACCCCGCTTAGAGCACTGCCAATCGTTGAAGACGGCATCGTACCACCCAAGAAATTCCTCGAGTTTATCCAAAAGGCCTATGTCATATTCGACAACTACAGTCTCCCGATGGCTGCTTGGGGCCATGCTGGCGATGGCCATCTGCACATCTATCCATTTTTGGATATCAGTCGGTTGAACGACCGCCAGAAAGCCATCAAGGTGATGGATGACTACTATGCGCTCGTGACCTCACTCGGAGGCAGCTTCTCCGGAAGCGCCGGTGACGGCCGCAGTCGCGGTAGTTACCTCGAGGATCACTATGGCAAAGAAGTATACAATCTCTTTGTTGATACTAAGCGGATCTTTGACCCTCACAATATCCTTAATCCCGGCATTAAGATCCACACTACGAAAGCTGAAAGTATGGCGCTGCTGCGTCGTGAGTATTCTTTAGCTGACCTGGGCGATTACCTAGTTGAGGGCTAGGTAGTAGACCTTGCATTATCCCTGTTAAATCGGTATGCTTAACATGTATTCACCTGACATGCGCGAGTGGTGAAATTGGTATACACGCTACCTTGAGGTGGTAGTGCCCGCAAGGGCGTGGAGGTTCAAGTCCTCTCTCGCGCACCAATATTTTGTTTTCAACACGGGCAATTAGCTCAGCTGGTTAGAGTGCTTGATTCACATTCAAGAGGTCGCAGGTTCGAGTCCTGCATTGCCCACCATACTTGGCCTATGACTGAACTTGATATGTGCGTTGTATCACCGTTGTCTCTGTGATCTATCTCACGTATACTGAGAAAGTATAAGCGTGAACAGGATAAAATAAAAACGGCATATGGCTAGACTTCCTGTACCAGGTGGAGACGTCGGAAGTTGGGGTGACATCCTCAACGGTTACCTTGAAGTATCGCTCAATGGAGATGGAACGATCCAATCATCAGCCCTCCAGCAGGCTGGGGCAGTTCTAACCTCGACGTCCCTAGGCGGTGACCTATCTGGTACGCTACCTAATCCAACAGTTGCCAGAGTAAATGGAATAAGTATTTCAGGATCGCCATCAAGTGGCCAGGTGCTTACCGCTTTGAGTAGCAGTGCGGCCAGTTGGAGCAGCATAGCGGGTACAACAGATTGGCTAAACGCCAAGTCGTATGGCGCAAAAGGGAACGGTATAACAGACGATACCGCCGCTTTGACGTCCTGGATCAACGCCATCAACGCTGCCAGCACCGGAATCGGAGCCTTTCTGCCAGCCGGGCAGTACATGGTTTCGTCTGCATTACCGTCGATTACCAATAACGGTGTCACTATCACAGGTGACGGGTGGGCTCAGACGAACTACACCTACGGCTCGACTATCTCGGCGGCAGTCGGGATGACAAGCACTATCCTGACTCTAGCCGGAGAAGGCATCTCCCTGCGTGGCATGACCCTTGACGGAGGCGGTCGGGCGACGCCGATCTTGATCATAACTGGACAGCACTGCCGGCTGCGAGACATGCAGGTACGTGGTGTCTCATCTGGTGGGGTGTGTGTCGACGTGCGCTCAGGGGCGGTCAGTACGTGGATCGACACGTGTGTTATCAGCGGTCTTAATGGGTTGAACACCGGGGTCCAGATAAATGACACCGATGCCATCATCACAAACAATAAGCCTCAAAATAATGGCTACGGCATCGTTCTTCTATCAGGAGCATCAGGTACAGTTATTACTAGCAATCACATAACGCCAGGATCATCAGGGCTGAACTGCATCTGGATTAATGGTAATCCGTCACACGTTTTAATCAGTGCCAATCGTTTCGATAACTATGGTGCATCGGCAGTTCAGATAACTCCTCCAAGCTCGACTCCGAGCGATATCACAATTAGCAACAACGACTTCCAATCGACCGTCATAACCGATAACACTTATGCCCAAGTGGCTGTAGATACGACAAACGCAGGAGTGCGCAATCTAAAGATCATTGGCAATACCGGTTACGCGTCCGGGACTAACAGGCCTGCATACGGAGTCGCCGCTCAAACGCAGAGTGGGAGCGTACCTTCTAACACAAGCCTATTAGCATCAACAGGTTCGACTGTAAGTGGCAATAGCTGGTGGGTAGCGACCTCGCTGTTCGGCAACGCTAATCCGTCGGTCGCTCTTAATAACCTTATCTCTACAAACGGCACTGCATGGACACAGGCCACGGATATCTATAACTTTCCGGCTGCCAGCGGGTCAACGACGCACACTCTTTACAAACAGACCACGGCATCCATCACCCCATCTGCTACCAGCGGAACCTTCGGCTCGTCAGTCGCCCTCTCGCCAGACTCGACATATATTGGTATCTTGCCGGTAGCTATAGATATTGTCACCACTGGGCTCGGTAGCGAAACATTAACCGTCCAAAGTACGGTGACATGGAACGATTCGACAACCAGCCAGAACAGCATTGGAATTACGACAAACGCCACGACAAACGTTTCAGCCAGTCAGATGATATCGATAATGTTGGGAGGCGACGGCAAATACGCAACCCAGATATCCTGGGCCGCCAAGAGTTCGATCAACAGCTCAGGCGCTTCGGCTACGGTCAGCGTGTTTGGCGTGAATCAGTCGTAGCGACCTTAGCTCTCGTTGACTATCCGTTCGGCCTGATCGTCCACTGTCACTTCCACCTCGCCAGTAAATCTAGGAGTTGTTGAGACTCCAGGGCCTACAAGCGAGAAGTTCTTAACCATCATGACGACGACACCGCCTAGACCTCGCTCGGCTGCGACCCGGTCGATAGCCTCCACGAAAGCTCCGAGTTCATCAATGCCGATCCTCGCAATACCATCACCTGACACCATAAGGACGCGCTGGCCTTGGCTGGGTTGGCCCAGTCTATCAGATTGTTCGCTCATAACATGCTTATAACCTACGTTGGCTGTCTGGTCAACTATTGCTGTTTGAAATACGAGCAAGCGTTCTATACAATACACACAAGATATGGGTTGTTAGCTCAGCTGGCTAGAGCGTCTGATTTACACTCAGAAGGTCGGGGGTTCGAGTCCCTCACAACCCACCATTCCGTATGATTGGAAATAGTGGGTTGCATGGTGGGGTAGTATATATCCAGTTGCGGGCCGATTGACAGATTAATGGGGCAACCACCATGGGGGAACAATACACTACTGCAGGACTGGAATACGATACTTCGGTACGGTATGAGCATCTGCCGACCGATCTTGTCTTGATAGGCAGCATGGCGCGGGTACTAGGCCAAACGGTCAATCAAGTATCACGTACCTTGAGTTATCGGTCAGGCGTTCAACGTTTTGTTTTAGACTTCGAGCGTGGAGGTAAGCGTGTCTGCCATGCTTGGGCCGATCTAAGAAACTTGATGGTCTTCATGCCTGTTGCAGGGGATTCGCCCGTTCAAGAGATCGATTTCCCACTACTGATGGGCGAGACGGATGCCCCAGAGGAAGAGCGCCAGCGATATGCAAGAGATCTACAGCGGCAACTTCTTCTGCCGAGAGATCAGTATCTCGTCCCAAACGAGCCTGAAGGGTTAGTAGAAGCAGAGGAAGAGCGCGCACTAGGCAATGGCGCAGTGGTCGGCGAAGCGGCAGTCGATGTCGTCGTTGAGTTAAAAGGTGCTTCCATCAGGAGTGGGTTGGCGGATGAGGCCACAACAGCCGGTGATGACGACGCAGAGGTGGAACCTGCGGCAGCAGATACAGACCCCGCACAACCTGAACCTGAAGCTGATTCGGATCTAGCTGGAGACGCCCAACCGGCGGCTGAGGCCGATGCGGCTGAAGATGAGACATCAGCTGCGGCTACAACTAGTGCGGACCCAGCTGCTGGAGCCGCCCCAGACTACGGAGAAAGGACACCCGCTGAAGTACATGGCTATGTTCCGGGCAGGCCGGCTCAAGCTCAGACTGCTGCCGCTCACGTTGTGGGGACGGGAGAGCTCAGGCGCCAGCAAGCCCATCGTGCTGCGCAGGCCGCTGTCCTAGCTCGCGCACTTCGCCGTGAGCACCTCGAAATGCATACGAGTTCGATAATCAGCTTGTTTCACAGAGAACTGAGTGCGGATGATATTGCTTGGGCGATGTCGCGTGACCCAGGCGAAGTCGACGGGGTCGTAGCGAGCCTCAACCGCGGCAAGGAGATACCCTCGAGGTTAGTCAAAGAGGGTGGCGCCGATGTGCGTTTATATAGGGGCTGGCCCCTGGAAGTAATCCTCGTGCGGCTCTGTGGGCTTGATGTCTACGATATGTCCACCTACTTTGATCTGAGTGCGAACGCTATCGTTGATATATTGACGGCCAATACGGACGTCGTACTTGGGGAAGGCTATCGTCTGGATGACCCCGGTGGTTGGTTGAAAGCACGTGCTGAACTGGCCCCACCGCCAGATGGTTATATCTTAGCCTCTACGTTGGAATCAAGGGCACGATACGGAGAATACTTCAAAGGCCAGTCGCTTGATGAGATGGTTGAGTTTGCGGTCGAGAATGGTGGTGTGACCAGTCGACATTATGAACGCGGGAAGCGTGATCCGCATCCTACCAAGGTGACGTGGCTCTCTCCTCATGCGGCAGCCCTCATTAGGTACCAAGACGAGGATATGCCACAGATCGATAAGCATATGCAGTACTTCGGCTGGCACAACAGAGATGAGCTATTGGAGATGATCAACCGAGAGATGGTCAGACTCGGTATGCCAGTCGAGCGTCACCTGCCGAGAACTGATTTTGACAGATGGCTTGCGACCGCTAGGAGCGAGATGGGTCTCGAAAGCAGTACCTCAAAATGGTTCCGAACTAGAGATGACTCTAAAACACTCCCGCACTACTCACCTGATGTCCAGAGGGCGTATATTACATATGTCAGGACTCGGCTAAGAGAACAAGATGACGTGACTGCCAGACGTCTGGCTGCAGGTCTATCGGGTGGTCAAGTGAGTAATGAGGAGATTGAAGACAAATAGGACCCGGCTATTAAGCCAGGTCCTTCGCTATCTATATGGTGGCGCCTCCCAGGCTCGAACTGGGGACACAAGGCTCTTCAGGCCTCTGCTCTACCAACTGAGCTAAAGCGCCACGTACCCTAGGATTTTAGGGGAAAAGAGGTCTTTTAACAAGTCTGGTCACCACTTGTAAGGTGACTACCCTCCCTGTTATAATCTCGTATGTTCCTCATGCGGGTCTAGCTCAGTTGTTTAGAGCGCATCCTTGCCAAGGATGAGGCCACGGGTTAGAGTCCCGTGACCCGCACCACATCTGTTAAGCCAGATGAGCAACTTACACCTCACAAGGGTGTTTTTTGTTACAATTGAGCTATGGACAAGCCGACAAATCAAAACGATAAATCAGTCAAAGACTACCTTACTTCACTCAACGATGAGCGAACCGTAAACGACGCCCAAGTGCTTATCGGTATAATGCAACGAATAAGCGGGCACGCACCAAAATTGTGGAATGTCGGTACTCTTGGTTTTGATGCATACCATTACAAATACGACAGTGGACGCGAAGGAGACACTTTTATTATTGGCTTTTATCCAAGGAAGGGTAAAACTACGGTTTACCTTATGGATGGCACAGCTCGTTACTCTAAGTTATTGGCTAGGCTAGGTAAACATACTTTTACTGGCTACTGTATTTACATCAAGAGGCTCAGTGATATTGAGCCGTCGATTTTAGAGCAAATCATTGAGCAGTCGTATAAGTTTATAAAATCAATGTCCAAAGATGGTCCTATTGACCGAATACTTTGGCAAACTGAAAAGTAGCAAGCTAAATCTAACCTAATAAGGTAGCCGACAAATTAAACAGTTTAGCGAGGCTTAAGAGGTTCACATTATTGAATTGCTCGATTGCAGATGCTTGCAATGCATCAACGATGCTGCACCAAGATAAACCTTATTGAAGAGACCGTCAGGTCTCTTTTTGTTATAGTTACACCTATGATGTCGTCAAAACCAGAGTACGTAGCTTCCGCGGATGGTACGAAAATCGGCTACTACACGTATGGTAGCGGGCCGGGTATTGTCCTTATCCAAGGGGCAGCTGGTACAGCTTACCATTTTTACGAGCTAGCTGAAGCCTTATCAGATTCTTTCACAGTGCACCTTCCTGACAGGCGCGGTAGGGGACTAAGCCCACGCTCGTATAGTGATGACTACACTATCCAAAGAGATATCGAAGACCTGGACGCCGTACTCAAAAAGACGGGCGCCCACTTTGTATACGGCCTTAGCTCTGGAGGTATCATTGCTCTGCAAGCAACTTTGAAGTTACCTGCTATTCAAAAGCTGGCTGTCTATGAACCGGCAATTTTTGTAAATGGGTTACCCCTAAAAGCACTGACCCGCTTTGATAAACAGATGGCCAAAGGCAAACTTGCCAGTGCTATGGTTACAGCCATGAAGGCGGCGCAAATGGGGCCACCCATTTTGCGATATATTCCAAACTGGCTGTTGGCAGCAACCGTACAACTACTGATGAACCAGGAGGCCAAGAAGGGTTCGGGAGAGTATCCACCGACCAAAGAACTTGCCTTAGCTATGCCGTATGATTTTACTGTCGTCCGATCAGTGAATGACAAGATACAATTCTATAAAAGTATCAACAGACCTGTGCTTCTACTCGGTGGTAGTAGAAGCCCGGCGTATCTCAAGGCAGGTTTGAATAAATTAAAACGAATCATACCCAAAGCGGAGTATGTAGAGCTTATTGGTTCAGACCATGCGAGCTCGTGGAATTATGACAGACGACGCAACCCTAACGGCAATCCGAGATTAGTGGCAGAAAAACTACGAGAGTTTTTTTCGAAAACTTAAGTCGTCGGAAGCAGTTTAGGTGTAAATTTTATCTACATGTTGCACTATGCATGAGCACTTTAGCCTCAGTATCTTGAGGTCACTTAATAACAATGTTTGCTATTATTGACTGGTGAATCTATCGACTCATGGAATTGTTGCATTAGTGCGTGATAGTAAAGGCAACTTTTTATTACTGGAAGATTCTCGAGAGTTAATGCAGGGTTATTGGGCCCCACCACACGGTAGATGTGAACCGAGCGATAAAACCGAAGAAGATGGGGTAATCAGAGAAGTATTCGAAGAGACCGGGCTAAAGGTCACGCCAATAAAGAAGGTTTTTACACAACCAGCTGATACTAAAGTTAAGACTGTTTCATTTTGGTTAGTTGAGTTACGAGGTGGAGAGCTGAGCTTGAATGAAGAGTCTTCTTCGGCTGGCTGGTTTAGTATCAAACAAGTTCTCAGTATGAAGTTATATCCTGGGACAAAATCTTTCTTCGATAAGGTTACTTCTGGCGAGATCTCAATTGCGTAAGTTTAGCCTTGTCTTTTACTGCTAATCAAGTATAGACATAGTGAACTCAGTAGAATAAGGTTATTTTTTGCTCTGAGTTCGAGTGATGATAACAGAGTCGATGAGTTAATATAAGAGAGATGTATAAGGCACTAATAGCTGATATAGATAACACCCTGGTTCCCATAAGAGGTGACGGATCAGATATAGATTCTGCAACGATAAGTGCTGTATCGCGTGCTCTCAGGAACAATATACAGATAAGTGTTGCCACGGGCCGTGGCTGGTCATCGACTAAACCTGTAGTACAAAAGCTCGGTATTATCGATCTTTGTATTATTGAGGGAGGGGCATCTATCGTTAGCCCAATCACAGAAGAGATAGTCTGGGAGAAAACCCTTGATGCACAGACCTCCAGTAAAACAGTCGAAATATTTAGGCGCTTCGCCACTTCATCAGAACTTATCAAGTCATCTTCAAAACCTGACCGTATTCCTTTGAAGGAGGCTGGTAAATATGGCTTTAAAAATAGGGTGATATATCTCTTGGGTACGGATAAGGCTACCGCGCTGAAGGTTAAATCGGCTTTGGATAGACTACCGACCGCGTCAGCCAACATTACAACGCCATCATGGGCGGGCGATACTTTGTTTGATGTGCATGTTACGAATGAACATGGCACTAAAGAATATGCCCTCGATGAATGGTATCGACTCACGGGCCTAAAAAAGAATGACACTGTCGGTATGGGTGACAGTGCTAACGACCTACCGTTATTTCATGCGGTGAGGCTAAAGGTTGCTGTTGGTAACGCTACTGACGATCTTAAGTCTGAAGCTGATTACATTGCGCCCACCAGACAAAATGGAGCGCTAAAAGATGTGTTAAACAAATTCTTTCTCGGCTCAACTTAGAACTAACAAGTATAGCTCCCAACTCTCATCTGTTCAGTATGTATTCATCGTGGAGTACTTCTAAAAACAGATTAGGACACATTAAATTGTGCGTCTACTGTATGCATGATGGTAGATTAGCCATTCCTCTACTGCTTGCAATTATCCGATAAGGGGATATCATTTGTCTTTAACTACAGGGAGATAGCGGTAATGGGAGCGCAATCAACACCAGAGTACGGACCAGTCATGGTGGCATGTGGTGATGAGATCGCCAGAGACGCGGTAACAGCGGGAGTTATAGCGGTAGGTCTAAGCGTAGGGTATATCTCTGCCCCCGGCGATCTAGAACAGTACCTAGCAGAAGCGGCGCAACAAAGGCCACCACTACCTCGTCCTTTCGGGGTTGTTACAGAGATGACTTTCAACTTTGCTCCTCCTGATCCACGGAGGGCAAATCTAGGACTTGCCGGGGTTGCCGCTGAGAATCGGATACCACTTGCCATAATCGCAACTGGTAGTCTGCCGATTGGTCGTGCGGTATTAGCTAAGCTTAATCCAGGTCACGATCATCATTCACGTAGCCTTGGTGTATTGGTGCCTAGACACCCTCACGATGAGATTGCAGCCAAGATTGCCGCTTTCTATGGTTCATTCGCTCTGAGAGGTGGATCCGCTGCCGTGGGGCCTCAAGCATAATTGTCCGGTCTAGCTGTTCTCCGAGTCGATTACTTCTTAAGCTTGCGTGATCCCGGATAGACGTTAAAATTGACAGATAATATTAGTGTATGTGAGAGAGCCCATGTCAAGTCAGGAGTCGGGTGGTATCAACGGTATTATGCATGGCCCGTATAGGCCATTGTCGGACGAAGAAATTGCTGCGGCTGAAAGAGATGAGTATGGACGAGTTCTCTCAGAGCTCGGGAGAGTTACTTTACAGGTGCAGCACCAACTTGAAAGTGCCGCGTGGGCCTGGGTCGATGGTGGACGTCCAGGGACTCCACAAGCCAGAGATCTGTTTACGCGTGCACAAGTGATTCATCTTAGGCTTCTTGGGGGTAGAGATGATCTGCCGCTACGCGAAAGAATTTAGTCCTCAACAGCTATTAGGGTCTAGCCTATCTCTCGGTGCCAGCAGTCTTAATAAGCGCTTTTATCATAGCGAGCATCAACGGAGATGTACGCCTTACTTTTTGCGAGTAGCTCAATTACATAGGGAGTTGAAGCGAAGCGCTTGTCCTGTCTTGCCAGTTTAGCAAGAGTCATCCACTTATTCATGCCTCCGCCCCAAGAGTTATCGATCTCTCCTCTGCAATTCTCCGCGAGCACAACTGCGAACAGCTTGTCTTCTAGAAGCCCAGCCTCGCTAGAATCATAGTCCCTTTGGCGGCAGAATGACCGTACGGTAAACGACGCCGTCATATGTGTCTGTTTCGTAAACTCATGTAGTGCTGCGTCCTCGATTGACACCCCCCATTGCACAGCTCCACTTATAAACCCCCAGTAGCCCCAATAAGGCTCGCGTAAACGTTGCTGACAGAGAAAGAGCCTGTCGCCCTGGTCGTTCACTTTGGATGCGACAATAATCATGGAGAGCTTTGGCTGTCTCTGTGGTACCCGCATGGCTTCGTCAAGATTGTTCGCAAATTCCTTACCACGTACGGTTAATTCGTATCCCCGTAGTGGTAACTTCTGAATGTAGCCGATTTTCACCAGTTTATGTATGTGAAACTTGAAGATATCACTCTCTAAACCTGATGGTCGCATGAGGTTGTTGTAGCGCATTGTTTTGTTGCGACGAAGCGTTTTCAGTATCAAAATCTGAGCGTGGTGCAGCGCGTGGTCGTTCATAAGATTGGTTGGTTTAAGTCTCGCAAAGGTGTTATTGGGGTAGTGCTCTACCCTTGATGATACTACATAAATTTGAGATCCTATCGTCGTCAATTACAGTCTGGCATATTAAGTATCGACGACAGGGTGAACAAAATACTTAATGAGCAACAAAACTACAGGACGACAGGTCATCCAAAGCAATAGGGGGGTATTTTCGGATGCAGCAAACTCGAGTCATCGGTTTATACCAGACTATGAACGCCTTTCAGAGATGATAACTGCCTGCAAGACCATAGGTCTTAAGGTGGTGCTCGCGATGGGCACCTTCGATATAATACATATAGGCCACTTTCTCTATCTTGAGAAGGCGCACAGTTATGGTGATGTCTTGGTCGTAGGAGTCGATAGCGACGAAAAAGTTAAAGCTAGGAAAGGACCTAGTCGTCCGATCGTCCCGGAAGACGAAAGGGTCACGATGCTCACTCACGTTCGTAACGTCGATATAGTAACTCTTAAACCAGCTTCAAGTCCCAAATGGACTCTGATAAAACTTGTTCGTCCTGATGTTCTCATCGCTACCGCTGAAACATACACCAAGAAAGAACTCGAGGCACTTGAAGAATACTGTGGCCGAGTCGTGGTACTCGAACCACAGGCAACTACCTCAACAACCGCCAAGCTACGGCGTATTCACATCGGTCTGGCTAAGAAGATGAAAGCGGTCATTGCAGAAGCGGTAGAGGCGTCATTCGACAAACTAAGTGAGGGAGAAGTATGAACGTACCCGGCATTCACCGTGTAAGCGCTGCATTCTCACATGCGTCCTCTTTTCTTAAAGCCAACAAGCTGATCGTCACGATAGTGGCGTTTGCACTTATAGGGGGCGGCTACCTAACTTTCGCTTTTGCCTCTACTACCACGCCTCCGACTATAGATCACTGCGCCAAAGCTAAGGGGCCGTTTACGGTGCACGGGACAACTGTGATGCAGGACAATGGTCAACCGTATATACCATATGGCATTACAGTGCCGGGATTAGCTCAAGGAGACTATAGCGCGCAGACTATATCTACAGACGAGAGCCAGATTCAGGCAGCAGCCAACGATTGGTGCTCAAACACCGTCCGGCTACAGGTCTCCCAAGATAGCTTGGTCGGCGTAAGTGGTACCGTCTACTCGAAGCCATTCATGGACGCCATAAAAGCCGAGGTCTCATACGCCGAAAATCTCGGGTTGGTTGTGGTTATTAACGCCCAGACCGAAGTCGTGGGTAACGAGCCACTACCAACTATCGCTACTCACGCGTTCTGGAAGTCTCTGACAGGAGTCTACGGTAGCGACCCGCAGGTCGTGTTTGATCTCTTCAACGAGCCGCATACATCGATCGGCGGTAATACGCAGAACGATATTTGGGAGATCTGGCAAAATGGTGGTGTCCGTCAGAATGTCACATACCTTGGTATGCAGCAGCTGGCGACGGACGTCCGTTCTTTTGGGGCTAAAAATCTTTTCTGGATTGAAGGGCCGAATACCGCCAGCACACTCTCTGAGGTAACTTCCTATCCGATTACTAATGTCGGGCCGATGGTATATGCCATACACCATCCGAAGGGTACGCACAACGTCATAACCTGGCAGAGTGACTTCGGATACCTAATAACACAGCATGTTGCACCAGTGGTTGTCGGTGAATGGACACAATATGCTTCGGCGACACAGAGTGAATGTTGGAGTGATGCCTATACAGCGGTCCCGTCGTTTCTTAACTACTTGCAGAATCTACATATCGGGATGACGGTCTGGTCCCTCAGGCAAGGGGTGATGTTAAAGTCTTCGGATTTTAGTCAACCCACGCACATCGATTTGAATTATAAGTGCGTCGATAACATTAACGGGCCAAATGGACCGAATGAAGGTGCTGGCCGTCAAGTCCGTAACTGGTTCACTTCCCAAAACAGTGGTGCCACTCTAAGTAGCCAGTAGGTCAGTGAGCCTCAGAATAAGCGCGACTGCCATGTTGATATGAGATTCTTTTGTCTAGTTTTGGTACCATAAAGATATGCGGAGAATAGTTGTTTTTACGATGGTCAGCCTTGACGGGGTTATGCAGGCTCCGGGTGGTCCAGACGAAGATAAGTCGGGGGGTTTTAAATATGGGGGGTGGACAATCCCGTACGCTGACGAGTCTTTTGGTAAGATCATCAACGAAGAACTAAGCGTTCCGTTCGATATGCTGCTTGGCAGGAAGACGTACGAGATATTTGCTGCGTATTGGCCGAAGCAGACGGGTCCGATAGCCAGTCCGTTTAATAAAGCTACAAAATACGTGGTGTCGGATACGACACTAGACCCTACATGGCACGAGTCAGTTGTTATAAGTGGCGATGTTGTTGCTAAAATCAGAGCTTTGAAAGAAGAGAGTGGTCCGATGCTACAGGTATGGGGTAGTGGTAAGCTCATACAGACGCTCTTTAAGAACGACCTGGTCGACGAACTGCGACTAAGAATATTTCCTCTTACGCTTGGTACCGGCAAGCGTTTATTTGCCGAGGGCACGATCCCAGCTGCCTACGAACTGCTAGACTCCAAGGTGTTATCGAGTGGCGTAATCTTAGCCAACTACAAGAGGTTTGGTGAGATAAAGACAGGTTCGTTTAACTAACTCTTATTTTACGGTCACGTTGTCCAGGTTTGCTTTAACGCCCTTCAAAAGTGCATATGTAGCCTTATCCATCGTCGCCCCGTCAAATACGACCTTCTTGAGCTTGGAGTGGTGGAACGATACGTTTTCGAGAGTCGCGTTCCTAAAAGTCGCTTGTTTTAGAGAGGAACCGTCGAAAATAGTCCCTCTAAGAGCCTGACCGTCAAAGGACACCTCACTTAAATCCGCCTCTTTAAACTCGGTTCTATCGAGGGTGGTATTGTCAAACGATGCGCTCTTTAGCGTACATCGGTTCAACTTCGCTCCTGTCAGATTTGCGTCAGTGAGATTAACGTCTCGCAAGTCACTACTATCAAAGTTTGACCCCGTCAGATCTGCAGAGACAAAGCTCGCCCCCTTTAAGGCTGCTGCCTTAAATTTAGACTCCCGTAAGTCTGACTTGTCGAAACTTGCTCCCTTGAGTGCACTCATGCTGAAATCGGTGCTGGGTAGCTGAGTATCGGCTAAGTCGGCGTCCACAATGGCTGTAGCGCGGAACCGAGAGTCAAGACTATCCTGGCCATCGCCACTCTTAGCAGTCTCTTTATCATGTGCGACATGCTCCATGATTTCGGTTACATCTCCAAATGACTCGGTCGTCAGCCTATATGCTTCTTCGTCTGTCTTACCCTCGGCTTTTAGGTCGTTATATTTTTCAGTTAGATTGGCGAGTAGTTCTTGTTCTACGTCTTCACGGGCCGGGAAGGCACCGTATGGCTTAAATGCGTCATCCAGGAACTGTTTTAATTTGTCATTCATCTTATCTCCTTTCTTAAAGTAACTTTTCTAAGATCTGCTTCGCATAGTCCCAATTGTGTCTATTGCGTTTGTACTGATCACGACCGCTTATGGTGATTCGATAGTATCTTCGTCTACCACCCTGAGTCTCGTCACCCCAGTAGGAGGTGATATGACCGTCGTGCTCGAGACGCTTCAGGCTTGAGTACATCGTTGCTTCCTTTAGTTCATACTTGTGATCCGACAATTCGTAGACCAGCTTTGTAATTTCGTATCCGTATTTGTCGCCATCAGTCAGGAACTTTAGGATCATCGTATCCGTATGTCCACGCAGCAAATCTGACGTTAATGTGTTGGTTATCATAGCTACAGTGTATGTCAAAGTACTATGACTGTCAATGTAATTGTCATACCCCGATAGTTTCTTGCTTTTATATGGGGTTATCGTTACTGTTAAGATACAAACAAAAGAGGGACAACGGATATGGCGGATGAAGCTTTAACACCAGAGCAGGACCAAAGCAGGCCAGACTACTACAAACGGATGGTCTGTGAGACGCAGCGCCCCGACGGTACGTGGACATACGCAGTCGCTGCATCAAGGCTGCGGGAAGAGCTAGGCGAAGGACTCTTTCTCGCACTGGAAGTAGACGAAAACAACCTTCCTGTCACTGAGCCGCGAGTCCAACCAATCCTGGTTGCCGACCTTCGTGGTGATAGACCAAGCATAAAGCCTGCACGGCCACCTGTTGATGAGCCAGATAAACCTCACGAACACCATTTCAGGTTAGGTGGAGCCCGTTCGTCGACGGGAGTATACGATGCGACTCGTGATGTATATGTTCCGTTTAGTCATACTAAGGACCCACTCTGGGATCGTCTTGGAATGGGCGCTAGGGGTGTAACTGATGCTGCCATTCTTGATCTGAACGAGAGGCCAACGCTCAAGGATGTGGTCGCCGTGGCGACAGCGCTAGCTGACAGGGACTGGTCTGATATTAACAGCCGACTTAGCCCGAAGACACTTGCTACGTCAGTTGCCGAAGGTGGGGCGGGTGCGTTTATAGACACGGTGCTTATCAGTTTTGACCCACCTGAGGGCCAGTCAGTTGAAGATTCGGCACTCTACAAAGAGGTCGCAGAGGTTATCCAGGACGAGGAGGTCTGGAGGCGTATTCGGAACGTTAACCTCCAGACACGAGAAGCTCTCCTTAAAGGTATCAGCATGGCCTATAACCACAGGATGCATGGCGAGCATATGCCGCTTCGCGTCCCACTGCGCCACTATGTCTACTCGGTTGTGAATGCTCTTGTCTATCCTGCTGCGGAGCAGGCGCTTACCGATCATGCCGAGGAGATAGCGGCGATTGAGCGGGATTATCCAGCAGCACAAGATTTTGAAGAGGCGGATTCGGCACGAACTTGGGCTGAGCAGAATGACATCCGCGAGATAAGCTGACTGTGATATGCCGCATATCTTGCGGCGGACTCCTATTTTCTCTATACTCATATCAACAACCGTAAGCGGGGTGTTTTAAACACAGACAACATATATGGCTCGCTTGCCAACACCAGGAGGAGACAGCGGTAGTTGGGGGACTATCCTTAACGGCTTTCTACAAGTCAGCCATAACGCAGATGGGACGTTGCAGAGTGCTGCGGTTCAGAATGCTGGCACTGGACTCTTTGATACGGCGGGGGCTGCCACGGCGGCACAGAATGCGGCTGAGGCCGCAAGTGTCCCTATAGCTGGCGGGACGATGAGTGGTCAGCTGACGCCGGCAGCCGTGAACCTAGTATTTGGCAGTAATATCGCTATCGACGCCTCAAAAGGAAATGTTTTCCAACTAACTTTGACCGCCAGCACAGGCACACTTTCAAACCCCTTAAACCCGACAAATGGACAACACATTCTTGTAGCTGTTACGCAGGGTAGCGGTGGGCATTTTACGTTAAGCTTTGGAACCGCCTACAACTTCGGTGCGGCAGGGCAACCAACCCTTAGCACGACCGCCGGTGACGTGGATGTCTTGGGCTTTGTCTACCTGACCTCGCTATCTCAGTGGCTATGTGTCGGGGCGGCTCTAGGATTCTAAATGGCCATAGCTTTAGTGAACCAAGCTGGGGTAAGCGGCGGATTCCAGTCTTCACCGCAGGTTATCAGTTACACATCGACGGCAGGTAACACCCTTATTTTCTCTGGCTTTTTGTACTACTCGACTGCGTCGGTACCGGCGGTCGGGACCATCTCGGATAGTGCCGGTAATACCTGGAACTACAGTACCTCCAACAGCCAATACCCTCCGTTCGCTGGTGAATCGGCCAATGGCGGCGGCTGTACGGTGTTCATCGCTTGGTCGCTCAGTGCTAAGCCTATAACTTCGTTAACACTGACGACGACTAACGGCTCTCCATGGACCCGGGTTGTCATAAGCGAATGGACGGGTATAGCCGCCTTTGACAGCAGCGCATCGGCTTTTTCAACAGTCAATCAGATAAGTGGCAGCGTGACCACCAACTTAAGTATGAGTGGTGATCTTATAGTCGGCGCCTTTGAGACGACTGTCGGGTCAACTAGTTTTTCACAACCCACAGGCTGGACAGATTTCACGGCTTCGGGAGCGGTCAACAATAACTCATACGATCTCCCTGGAGTTGTAGGACCTTACACCGCGACGATCACCATGAACCAGGCAAGCGACTGGGCCTTCGTCGTTGCCGCCTTCAAGCCCGACAATCCATCGGCCATGATAGGTTTCTTTCCGTAGAGTTATTTTAGTTGCAGTAATTAATCATAAGTGTTATAATATACGTAATCTAACAGATTACGGAGTAATCAACAGATGGGTTCCCACGAGAGAGTAGGCAACCGTTTTAGGCCTGAGCATCTTGTACGAAGAATGGGCCGGCTACTTTTAACTGGTACTGCTCTGGGTCTTAGCCTTAGCGTTGCTTCACTTTCTGCAAGCGCAGGCAGTGTCGGTGGTCCGCAGATTCAGCATAGTAGAACGGCGGACGCCAGTTCGGAACATAGTTTCCTCCCAAACACAGGTCCGGAAGGCTGCAATACCCCGGATGCGCTACAGGAAGCTTTTGCTAAACTACCGGCTGACCAGTGGAGAGCTGCGGATGGAGCGCTGTCTGTTAATGTTGGCCGAAAGGCTGTCTGGGTCTTTGCCGATACGATTAAGGCGGGTGGTTTTGCCCATAACACAGCCGTAGTCCAGGACGGATGCGATTTCGATGTTGTTAATGGCGGTGCACAGATAATCCCTAATCAAGGGAGAAGCTATCTATGGCCGTATGCAGCCGTCAAATACGGAGGGAAGATACTCGTTAGCGCAGGGGTCATAACTAGCACCGGCAATAAACCCGGCGACTTCAGTGAGCATGGCACAGAAGCTTTCTTTCTAAACACGGATGGGACCTTCAGCTCTCGTGACAGAAACTGGCCGAAGCGATCCAATATAGACTGGGGGGCAGGTATGTTTGTCACTAAACATGGAAAGCTTATCGTCTACGGCTCTGAAGATGTTCACAGGCCCTATGTCTTCGGACGGTCTCTCCGCGAAGCAACGTTCTCGAACGGCAGATGGCACTTTGATCGAACTCCCGTAATTCCCACCGGGGAAGGTACGGATACCACCGTCAGTGTCTCATACTCGGGAGGGGAGTATCATCTCCTCACCAAGCCACAAGGCGCTCTCGGCAACACGCTCGTCTCGTACGACAGCCCAAGTCCACGTGGTCCATTTACCGAAGAGACTCTTGTGACCGATCTTGGTATGAAGGGTGATCATATCACCTACAGTGCCGAAGCCCATGACCTCGGTGGCAACTGGGTTATCAGTATATGCCAGAACTGGTTAGATAGTGCTCGTCACAGGATTGGTTCGTATCGTCCCAAATTTCTCGAATACTTCAGACCAAAACGTACCTCTGTTTCATAAGGCACCTAAACTTGCTTTGACTGTTGCCTGAGCCGCACTGTATAGTGAGGCTATGATCAAAGCCTCGCATTTGGCTAAGCGCTATCGCAAAACGGTCGCTGTTGATGATATCTCGTTTGATGTCGAGGTTGGTAAAGTAACCGGCTTCCTCGGCCCTAACGGGGCCGGGAAATCGACGACGATGCGATTGATGCTCGGTCTGGATCACGGCGGGGGTGCCACTCTTTTTGATGGCAAGCCGTTAGTCGCGTACCCTCAACCAGCTAAAGTCGTCGGGGTTCTTCTTGAGGCAAAGGCCTTTCACCCAACACGTACGCCGAGAAACCACCTTCGGATACTGGCTACGGCCAGCGGAGTGCCACTATCTCGAGTTGACGAGGTGCTGGACATGGTTGGTCTGAAAGACGTTGCCAAGAGGAGCCCGGGTAAGTTTAGTCTTGGCATGAGCCAGCGCTTGGGCCTCGCCGCGGCGATCTTGGCTAAGCCGAAGTGTCTTATCCTCGACGAACCTGCGAACGGTTTAGATCCGGAAGGAATTGCATGGCTGCGTGAATTTCTTAAATCATACGCCGACGACGGTAACGCGGTCTTTGTCTCCTCGCATTTACTTAGCGAAATGTCACAGATGGCCGACAATGTGGTCGTCATCGGCAAGGGTAAATTGATTGCTAGTACCTCGATCAACGACCTGGTCGCGAAGAACGCCAAATCAACGGTGCTCGTTCGCAGCTCCGATCAGACGAAACTCGAAAAGTTACTAGCGGATAAAAAGATAGCCGCACGAGCCACTCATGGAAGCCTGGAAGTCAGTGGGGCTAAGACAGATACGGTAGGTAAACTTGCGTTCGGCGCAGGGATCACCATTCTAGAACTAGCCAACCATGGTGCGTCACTAGAAGACGTCTTCCTCCAGCTGACTGAGGGAGCTGAAGAGTTTAAGGCGCATGACGAAAAGAGGGATACGTAATGCTTGGGACGCTTAGGGCGGAGTTGAGGAAACTGCTAACTGTCAGATCGACCTATTTCGTCACGGGTTTTGCCATTCTGCTGATGGCTTTTATCGCCTTTTATGGTGAAGGCTGGAGACTGAGCGGCGGCTCGTTAAGTGATCCTACGCAGCTGGCTGGTGATGTTCTAGGTGCGCTTAATCTGGCGGTCTTCGGGGCGGTCGTAGCCGTTCTACTGGTCACTCATGAGTATCGTTACAACACCATCGTCTACACCTTGACTAACAGTAATAGTCGCAGTAAGGTGCTCTTCTCAAAGCTCATTGCGGCGAGCGTCTATGCTCTTATCCTATCAGCCATCATCGGCACTCTGTCGCCAGTCATGGCCTATCTTGGTGTCCATGCCCATGGACATACGCTAGGCCCTCAAACACTGCACTATTGGAATCTGATCTGGCGCAGTCTCTTCTATGGGTGGGGTTATGCCATGGCCGGCTTCCTACTGGCCTTGCTAACGCGAAACCAGATTGCCTCTGTTGTTTCGCTCTTTGTCATCCCCGATCTTGTCGAACAGCTGCTTAGAATCATTCTCAAGCAGAATGTTGCTTACTTGCCGTTTACCGCTCTCAACCAGGTCATCCGAATGGGAGGTAGTATGGATCCCTACTCAAGTACGCTTTCGCCTCTAAAATCAGCGGGTGTTTACTGTGTCTATTTGGCCCTCGGTTGGATTGTTGCCTGGGCGCTCTTCTTGCGGCGTGACGCCAACTAGACAGGCTGGTTTTCGTCATGTCCACCTGCTATAGTCTAGGCCAATGAAGCAGACAATTTCTCGGGTTTTTCGTGACAAAACCCAGAATAAATATGTACAGTTTTTTCGGTACGGGTTCGTCTCGACTCTCGCGCTGGTAGTCGACTTCGGGGGTCTCGTCGCTTTGAAGCAATACGGCCATATCAACTACCTTGTGGCCGCTTCAATCTCGTTCATCGCGGGCCTGATCGTTAACTATTCCTTAAGCCGCCTCTGGGTCTTTCACAGTTCGAAGATCGAAAATGTACGGTATGAGTTTCTTCTGTTCAGCCTCATAGGTCTCGTTGGCCTCGGGTTGACAGATTTGATACTATGGGTGCTGACAAGCGGCCTTGGTTTATACTATGTATTATCAAAAGCCGTCGCGACGGTTATCGTATACTTCTGGAACTTCGGAGTCAGAAAGAGATACGTATTTAACTAGACAAGGGGACTATGGTTAAGAAGAAACAGACAGCAGTTATTATTGGAGCAGGCCCCGCTGGCCTGACAGCCGCATACGAATTTGTTCATAAGACCGATATCAAGCCCGTGGTCTTCGAGAGCTCAAATCAAGTGGGTGGTATTGCCAAGACAGTCAGATATAAAGGTAACCGCATCGATATCGGAGGCCATCGTTTCTTCAGCAAATCGGACGTGGTGATGGAATGGTGGCATAATATCCTGCCCATCGAACAGACAGACGCCTCCAAGACATTCATGTTGAAATATCAGGGGAAGACTCGCGAACTAGTTGGTGGCAACGGTGTTGACCCGAAAAAGACCGATAACGTCATGCTCGTGCGGAGTCGTATGAGCCGCATATACTATGGTGGTAAGTTCTATAACTACCCCGTTAAGCTCGAATCGGCGACAGTTAAGAATCTCGGCTTTATGCGTATGGCAAAGATAGGAGTCAGTTACGTCAAAGCGCGCGCCAAACCGCTTCCCGAAGACTCTCTTGAAAACTTCTACGTAAATCGTTTTGGGCGAGAACTATATAACACCTTCTTTCGGGATTACACCGAAAAACTTTGGGGGATTTCTCCCAAACAGATTGCTCCAGACTGGGGTGCTCAACGGGTTAAGGGACTTTCTGTCACCGCTGTCTTGAAAGACGCTGTCACCAAACAGTTCAAAAAATCTGGTGGGGATATCTCACAGAAGGACACTGAGACGAGTCTTATCGAACATTTTCTCTACCCGAAGCATGGGCCGGGCCAGATGTGGGAGGTCGTCACGGACATCGTTATGAAGAAGGGCGGCGAAGTACATCAGAACTCCGTAATTACCAAACTTCATGCCGAAAAAGGAAAGATTGTAAGCGTGGACGTGCTTGATCTGAAGACCAACAAGGTAAAGAACGTCAAAGGAGACTACTTCTTTTCGACCATGCCTGTCAGGGAGCTCGTAGAATCCATCGATGGTGTCAATGTCCCGAAGAACGTCAAAGAAGTTGCCGACGGGTTACCATACCGGGACTTCATGACCGTTGGTCTGCTTGCTAAGAAACTGAAGATCAAGAATGAGACCGACCGCAAAACAAAACATAACATCATCCCCGATAACTGGCTATATATTCAGGAACCTGGTGTCAAAGTGGGTCGCATCCAAGTATTCAATAACTGGAGCCCATACCTTATCAAGAATCCCGATAATGTCTGGATAGGCCTGGAGTACTTTGTCAATGAGGGTGATGAGCTTTGGTCTAAAAAAGATAAAGATATGGTCGAGTTTGCTATCGATGAGCTTGTAAAAATCAAAGTGTTAGACAAGAAAGATGTTCTTGATAGCGTAGTCATTCGTTCCAAGAAGACCTATCCAGCTTACTTCGGGACATATAATCGATTCGATGAGATACGAAAGTTTACCGACAAATTTGAAAACCTCTACTTAGTCGGCAGGAATGGTCAGCACCGTTACAATAACCAAGACCACTCCATGCTCTCTGCCATGGAGGCCGTAGAAAACATTCGTACGGGACGCAAGGACAAAGAGAATGTCTGGAGCGTCAATGCTGAAAAAGAGTATCACGAATCTAAATAGGCGAAGTTCAAGATATGGTTGCCATCTCCCGCACCACTAGTCCAAGCAGGCGCAGTGCGACGGCCCAAAGCAGCAGCAAGAATCAACCTAGGGCCAGAGGCCTTATCAGATACGCATGGGCTTTATGGAATAAGCTGCCCGAGTCGTTTCGTTGGTTTGTCATCTGTCTGTTTGTTTCGCGCATTGTTCTTACGCTTGCCGGCTACTTCTTACTCCACATCGTTGACCTGATAACCATCAACGCCAATACCCTCTACCCGGCCTGGCAGATTTTTGGACCCCATAAAGACATTCTTGATGTCTGGTTTCGCTGGGACTCGGTCAACTACGTTGAGATAGCCAAGTACTGGTACGCTGGTGGTGGTTTCTTGCAGTTCTTCCCGGGCTACCCAGTCTTTATCTGGCTCTTCCACTTGGTCATTCCGAACTGGAAACTGGCCTCATTGGCGGCAGCAAACACACTTCTTCTAATCGCTGGCTGGTACTTCTGCAAGTTAATGTCGTTATGGGGAGTAGCAACGGAGAACCAACGGCGAGCTATCGTCTTCTTCTTCGCCATGCCGACCGCTTTCTTGCTCTCCAGCGCCTTATCGGAAAGTACTCTGTTGGCTTTTGCTTTGGCTGCTATCTACTATGCTTCTGCCAAAAGATGGTGGTTGGCTGGCCTCATGCTTCTTGTCGCGGCGGCGACCAGAAGCACTGGCATCTTTGTTGGTATCCCGCTTCTCGTTATTGCGTGGCAGCAAAGTCCACGTCGCTATCCCGCGATCATCAAGAGGGCGTTACAGTTAAGTCCGGCCCTACTTGGCTTCGGTGCGGTTATGTATATTTCAAAAGTTCGCAGCAGCCACTGGCTTACCTTTGCGACGATCCAGCGCACTGCATACGGGCTTCACTTGGTTAACCCATTGACCACCTTTCATCTCGGCTTTACGCTCCACCAACCGCAGTACCTATTTACCGTTACGCTCCTTACGTTCCTGGTCGGGTTCGTAGCGTTCATAGGGGTCTACTGGCTACGCAACCTCAGTCTCTGGCTCTTCTCCCTAACCCAGGTTGGGCCGCCCCTTTTGCTCGGAGTTAACATATTTTCGAGCAGTCTTCGTTACATCATCATGACTTTTCCGTTCCTCGGTCTCTTATTGGCAACGATTGCCAAGCCGAAATACGACAGTTTGCTCGTTATGTGCCTCATGATGATTCAGGTAATTGCCTTTGTTGCCTGGATTGCTAACTGGGGGATCATCATCTAACAACCCATGCCAGGTGGATGAGCGTGGTACTATGTCTGTATGAGAAAGCTCGTTCTTCTTACTTTTATCTCTCTCGATGGGGTGATGCAAGCCCCTGGTGGGCCGGAAGAAGACACCTCAGGAGGTTTTAAGTACGGCGGCTGGACTTTCCCGTACTTTGACGAGTTTCTGGGTAATGTTATGGGCAAGCAGATGGGGATGCCGTTTGATCTTCTTCTAGGCAGGAAGACGTATGACCTCTTCGCCTCGTTTTGGCCTAAGCAGGACACCAAGACCAACCCCGCTGCGGAACCTCTTAACAAGGCCACAAAGTATGTTGCTGCCAACACGACTATCAAGCTGGGTTGGGAGAATTCAGTGCTTCTGGAGGGTGACGTCGTTGCCAAGATACGGGATTTAAAGGCGCAAGATGGCCCGATCCTACAGGTTCATGGCAGTAGCAATCTTATTCAAACGCTTCTTAAGAATGACTTGGTTGACGAGCTGTGGCTCAAGATCTTTCCTGTAACTCTTGGCAAAGGCAAGCGTCTATTTGGTGACGGTACTATCCCGGCGGCCTTCAAACTAAGCGAATGCGAGAGTTCGCCAAAAGGGGTGATTGTGGCTACTTACGAACGTGCCGGCGAGGTTAAGACAGGTTCTTTCTCCGACTAAGGGAAGAAGTTCATGAAGGAGCCCGTACCTGCGAGTACGGTGACTTCCATATCCACCCAGTAGGTCTGGAAGAGATCGTCGACGTAGAGATTCGGATATGCGTTTGGGGGACCTACGGCGAAGATAGCCTGGCCTGGGCCCGATCCAGCCTGTTGATAGTAGTTAGCGGTTTGGGCGTTGGCGACATCCGGTGCATAGAGAGGCCCACTGGTAATACCGCTGGCGCCGTCGCAGACCGGGAAGTCGCCGCGTAGTGACCAACCCGAAAGAAAATAGTAGAGCGACTTTGCCGACCACTGATCAGGAGTTGCGGCTCCGTTGTAGACGGTAACCCGGTACTTACCCGGTGGTATGACAGCTCCATTGAATGAGCATGAGACCCAACCGCTACCTGCTGCTCCCGACCAACTTGGTGATGCGTTCTGAGCGACCAGTTGCTGAGTGGTAGTACTCCAAACGCCGCACTCGGTGGCTAGCTGAGCGGTGCCGGTAGGCGAGAAGTACCAAATCTTGTTGAGAGTAACGGGCGTGCTGACATCGATCTCGGTCCCAACTACGTAGTTGACCGCTGAATCGCCGCTTGTCAAATGCTGGCTCCCTCCGTTATTGGGCCAGAGACGATACGTACCGGTGTAGCTTGCTGGAGCCTGATCGGTAATCTGAACGTCAACCCAGAAGTTGTCGGTATTCGAACCACCCTCGGGACAATTAGTTGAAGGATCGTTGCCGGTCGTACTAAAGACGCCCTGGAAGTTGCCGTAGGGAGCTTGGTTGGTGCCTGTTTTCCCATAGGCATTGAGCGGCCCGTTGCTGATTCCTGCGGGGTATATCTGACCCGCGCCCCAGGTATTGTTGGTATCCGGGAAGGGCCCGTTACAGCCGATGGCCGCGATGTATGTTGTGCCGACCGAAAGAAGAATTGGCTCAGGAAGGGCTATATAGTTCCACTGCCCAGCGGTAAGCGTGCCTGAGGTAACTACGCTGTTGGGGACTAGCGTAGGTGCGGCGCCATTTAACCCGGCTTGCTGCCATAGGGCGCATTTAGTGGGCCCCGTGTTCTGGAAACCGTCCGATCCGCCAGAATTTTGGGCAACCCACCACCAGTATCCCTCAAACCAGAGATTGCCTGCGAGAGTTTTCCAGACAACTCCCGATATAAAATTGCCCGAGTAGTTGACTGGAGTCGACGGTCCGTTGACGCCGTTAAACAATCTATATGGAGCCGCACTGCCCGAGTTTGACCTGACGCTGATGACGCCTGCCGTCCAGTAGTTGCTGGCTGAACCGGTCTGGGCCCAATCGTAGCTTGTACCAGCTGACGAGGCGATCTGGTAGCCGGCCCAGTAGTTATTTACCCCGTTGTTGGTCGCCGTCCAACCGCCAGGCGCGGAAGCCGAGCCGCCCTCGATAGCCGCCGCGGCTAGTACGAACTCGTTGGCAAACTGCAACTGCCCGGTCGCCCCTGAATCGACAGCTGTCCCGGTGGTCGTCGCCGCGTTGCCCATTGTGACGATCGGGTTGTTGCCTAACCCTGCAACCTCATAGGCGATCGTCCCCGTTGCCGTCATGCCTGTCCCGCTCGGCGTAAAGCCCCAACTAACAGAGCTCGAACCGCTAGGGCAGTTGGGCATCAGCCAGATCGAGTGGCCGACTGAGGTAATCCCGCTGTTGTTACTTTGGAAACCTTGCAAGACGACCGATCCATTAACGGACTGGCCGCCAAGCTTCAATCCTGAGACGCTGATTACGGTACCTGCGGTCGCCGTCGCGTAGGCGACGAGAACGACGGAATTACCAGCCGTTACGTTGGAAGCAAAGGTAGCCGTACCTGTCTGACTGGTGGCCGTTTGAACGACAGAAATACTCATAAAGTCATATGTTTATGCTTAAAAGTATAGGGATAAATGGGGATGAGATCAATTGAGAAGGGTGGCTAGTTGAGCGTCTTCTCGATCTCTTGAATGGCCGGATCACATGCTGAGCTCGGCATGTTCTTGGTCAATTTACAGATGGCCGCCGTTATCGTGTTAGCCGCCCCATCGGCACCTTTAGCAATGGGGCTGAACTGGTCACCCATGGACGAGGCGATGCTGTCTGCTGAGAGCCCTTGTAGGAGAGCCGGGCTATACGTTGCGCCGGAGATAACATAGCTCCCCCCGAAGTCGATGAATGGGATAGCACCCGATTGGCTGGAGGAAACATACGGAGGTGAATCATAGGTGTTAACAAGCGCAGACTGTGCCGATGTCGGTGTCTGCAAGGTAGTAAAACCAACGCCGGTCGGTATATTTGTCTCAATCTCGACTGGAACGAATGAGATATATGGGCTGGTGTAGGTCGAGCCATAGAATGAAAGCGTCTGAGTGTTCGGATAGACGTCCGTCGTTGAGGAGTGGGTGACACCGAGTTTGCTGAACGTCCCGAAGCGTGACAGGGCAGCAACCATCGCCCACCGTTCTGTTGCGCAGTAAGGGCAGTACTCAGCTCCTTCGTAGAAGACCTCCGGTTTGCCATTTGAGATAAGAGCGGGAGCGGAGATATGTTTTGGGCGGCCATCGGCTGTGCCCTGACCTATACCATCGAAAACCGAGGCAGGTATACTGGTTACTTTCTGAATCAGTGAGGCAGGAGCCGAAGAGCTACCGGACCCCGACGAGTTATTGGAGTTGCCATTGGTAGTACTGCCATGTAAAACCAAAAAGAGAAAGACACCGACTACAAGCAGGACGCCGATTATTAGGAACTTTCTTTCACCTATTGCTGATTTTGCCATGTCTACGCAGCCTCTGTTAGTTGCTAGTAGTATACCAGGCGTGACTGATGTTTTGCTTTCTTTTCTGGACAAGTTGTCATAATTCTTCTACGGTAAATCTAATGAGGGAATGTTTTTAGAACGTGCGCACAGACGAGACATTCTACCCCGGCTTCCGAGGTTTTCGAGATGAGCAGCTACTTATCCCATCTGATGAGCTGACAGATGATGACAGGCAGCAAGGCCGACAAGAGGACGAAGAGTTTCGCCATTACCAGATCTACCCATACATTTACCCGGGCGATAAAGATCCTCGGACCCACAGACCAGAAGATACAGTCTGGGATGAATACGTCGACTTCGTAGCTCAGGCGCGAGTACTAGGCAAATTTACCTCCAGGTTGGTGGTCGTGCCTGGGAGGCGTGGGACTAAAGAAGACCCTGAGTATGAGGATATTCTTCGTAGGGTATATCAAAAGGCTCATGAAGCAGGTGAAAAGGTCCGCATCGCGTGGTTTGAAAACGTTGTCGCTCATCTCGAAGAGCACACCAGTCAGTCAGTAAGTACTGCCAGACGAGTTCTCTCGCCACTCTTCCTATCATATGCTGTCGGTGTTCACTCTTACGAACCTCATGAGAGCTCGTGGACTATCATCCCCAGAGGTGTCAAGAGACAACTCGGTAGAACTGCCGCTGTCATGGTGGCGTTGATGAGCTACGGACGGGATAACCAGCTAGATCTCGATGAGACTCCGTCGTTTAGGGGTATGAGAGTCTTTCGCCGAGAGTTGCCTGAAGATATTGACCGTTTCATAGCCGCCCTTGACGATATCTATGAGGATCCCGTACTAAGCAAGCGCCTCTACGATGATCAACCGGAATAACTGAGGCCGGCCTGTTAGCGAAATCACAGTCGATAACATAAGAAATTTGGCCGATGATGATACACTGGTATGAGTAAAACGTACGGGGGACTTCTAGAGAAGAACAAGTCTTATGGCGCGACTACCAACACCCGGTGGAGACAGCGGTACCTGGGGCACCGTATTAAATGACTTTCTTGAAGTTTCCCTTAATAGCGACGGCACTATTCAGACGGGCGCAATCAGTTCTGCTGGTGGCGAACTTACTTCCAATAAAGGGAAGCCTTCAGGCTATGCAGGCTTAAGTGGCAGCGGATTCGTCCCATCGGGGCAACTCGGTACCGGCGTTGCCTCGAGCAGTAACTTCTTGAGAGGTGATGGCACCTGGGCGACTCCCAATAGCGGGAGCAGCACCTTAGCAGCAGATACCGATGTTTCGATCAACTCGCCGACAAACGGACAGGCGCTGATTTACAATAGCGGTTCGAGTAAGTGGACCAACCAAAACGTTAACCAGCATGCGATCGCCGTCAAAAACTCTTCGTACATCCTGACCACAAATGACGAAGTAATCCTTGCTGATGCGACTACGGGGCCCTTGACGATAACCCTGCCAACGGCGACCGGTAATACCAACCTCTACGACATCAAAAAAGTTGATAGTAGTAGTAATACGGTTACGATCAGTGCCAGCGGTGGGCAGACTATCGACGGTGGAGGTACGGCAGTAATTAAAGTCCAGTATGCCAGTGTCACACTCGTGGCAGCTGGCTCCAACTGGTATGTGATCTAAGTTGAAATATGAGTTACAATCCACAGAATCCGAACGGGCAGACAACATCGGCGAACTCCTCGCCGGTGGTCATTGCAAGCGACCAGTCTGCTTATCCAGTGACTGCCAATGCGGGCACCAATCTAAATACCTCGCTTCTAGCACTAGAATCTGGCGGCAACTTGGCCACACTGGCCGGTACTGTTGCAGGCGGCAAGATCAACGTCAACTTTGCTAGCGGCTCGCTGCCTGCAGGTTCGAATACGATTGGTAATGTCGAGATTACAGATGGCACAAACACCGCTAATGTTAACGCTGTCTCAGGGAAGAATGGTCTTTATGTTACTTCAAACGCAGCTACAGGCTCACCAGTACCAAGCACAGCGTATTATCTCGGTGTACTCAACTCAAGCGGGAACTTGACTGGAGTCTCTGCGGCTGGACAGTTCGGAGACGGGGTTACTGGGAATACCTCAATTGCCACTGGGCAGATAATCTATAACGGATCCTCGTATGATCACCTGCGATCAGCCAACGCTGCGGCGGGTACGACCGGCACTGGCCTCGTGGGCTCAGGAATGCTTGGTTACGACGGGACAAATTGGCAGGCGGCAGGTATCGCTGATACGAACTCAACCACGGCAGGTATCGCTGGAGCCTCCCAGCTTACAGCCGGTACAGGTGTTACGACCTCCACCATCAGCCTGAGTGCTGGAACGCCAAACTCTAACTGGTACGACATGCTTAACTACGCCTGGGTGTCAGTTGAAGTCCTGACGAATGCCGGTGGGGCGACCATCTCGTGGCAGACAAGCGGCGATGCCAGCGAAACGACGACTGACCAGTTCGCAATGCAACGAGCAGCGTCAGGTGTATCGACGAGTACGACAGGGGCAGGCCAGACGTTCCATGGCCCGCGAAGTGGTAGGTACTGGCGTATCAGTACTAACTTATCAGGCGGCAACACTGCCACCTTTGTCGTTACTTTCTTTACGACTGCCAGCCAGTTGCCGGCAACCTTTGCAACCCAGTCGGGCACTTGGACCGTCGGCGCTAACTCGGCGACTGGCAGCTCGTTCCCAGCGAACGCTTTCGCTATTGGAGCTAGCAATGGCTCGGGCAATCTTCAGGCCGTCAATATGGTGACTCCTGTTGATGCGATGGCCAACACTGCAGGCGTCGTAACCACAGGCGAGAACTACGCTTACAATGGCACGACGTGGGATAGACAGCGTTCTGCGACGTCGGCTTCGGGCACCACGGGTACAGGTCTTCTTGGAGCAGGAGCGATGGGTATCTACAATTCATCCGCTCCAACTGCAAACAGCGGCGACTACTACCAGCTTCAACTCGACTCGAGCGCCAACCTGAAAGTTAACGTAGCAGCCGGGGGGTTCAACTTTACCCCGACCACTTCCGGGGGTGTATCAGTTGCTACATCTACAGCACTTTCGAATAGCGCGGTCGCTGTTAAGGCGACAGCCGGCCAGGTCTACGGCTGGTATATCTACAATCCAAATTCGGCCGTTTCGTTCGTTCAGTTCTACAACTCAACCACGGGGAGCACCGTCGTAGGGACTAGTGTAATAAATCCGATCGGTATCCCACCTGGTGGAGCCTCGAACATCGTGGCCGCTTTCGGCATAGCATTCTCGACCGCCATCACCATAGCCGCTTGCACGACTGCTGGTGGCAACACGGCACCTGCGACAGCCTTGATTGCTAATATCTACTACGACTAATGTCTACTACCTATCGAAATTCTGCAACCGCCAACACCGGAGCAAATGCGGCTTTGAGTCTAACTATTAACACTCCTTCGGGTATCCAGCCAAACGATATCCTGCTTGCCTGTATAACCACCAACGGTACACCAACCCACACTCCTCCGGCCGGCTGGACGTTGGCCAAGAGCCAGAGCGGGTCGAGTAGCATCAAGATGAGCGTCTATCAGCGCCTGACAATTGGCAACGAGGCCGCTAGCTACCAGTGGACATTTGGCAGTAGTGAACAAGCCTCCGGTATCATCATCGCGTACTCTGGCACGGACACCTTCGGTGCGTTACTTGGTGCAAGTACGTCAAATGGCACGTCAACGGCTTCGCTTGTTTCGGGTTCCCTTAACAATACCTGGAGTGGGTCTGCCGTCATCTTCTATGGGGCCCAGAATGCTACCGCATCCTCAACGATCACCGGATCAAGTGGCTACGCCGTCAGAGCCGATACCTGCACAACCGCTTCAGAGTTTGTCGAGACAGCCGTACAGGACAAGTCTCGAGGCTTGCCATGGGGTGGTAACGGCGGGCAGACAGTGACATGTTCTCAAACCGCAACTGCGTACGTGACTATCTCAATGCCCATACAGGACTCGCATATAAACACCCCACTCTGCATCGACAACTCATCCGGGACAGGCTTTGCGGCAGTTGCTAGCCAAGGAGTTAGCTACATCAGCAACTATCCAAACGAGCTTCTGGTGGCACTCATTGCCATCGAGACCGGCACTGTAACCGTCTCGTCAATTACTGGGGGGAGTCTAACTTGGACGAAGATTACCTCGGTGACTACTCAGGGTGGCGATTGTGAGGCGTGGTATGCGTTCTCGCCGGCGGCTTTCCCCTCCGGCATCTCCTTTACCGTTAACTTTTCGGGTACAGCCGCCAATGGTACGGCCGCGATACAGGGCTTTGCCAATGTCGATATGTCGAGTGGTAACGGTAGTAGCGCTATAGGCGCTAGTAATACGGCCAACGGGGCTACGAGTAGCCAGCCGACCGTGAACCTGACCTCAACGAGAAACAACTCCTGGACGATTGGCATATGCAACAGTGCTAACTTCACAGGCCTCAGCTCGGCGGGCACCAACTGCACGGCTCTTCATACCCGACAAGATGCTTCTTCGTCATCGATATTCCTTAT
>DASZAF010000003.1 GCA_035945435.1 Candidatus Saccharimonadales bacterium
GGGAGATCGACCACGGATCTTCAACCAGGTTACGGCAGTGCACAACGTCAAAGAGCTGGCCAGCCTGGTGGCTAAAGCGACCAAATCTAAGATCGACTATCTACCCAACCCACGAAGAGAAGATACCAAAAACGACCTCGTCGTCGACAATAGCCAGTTCCTGAAACTCGGACTGAATCCGACTACGCTCTCACAAGGCCTTATGGACGAGGTAAGCAATATAGCCACGAAGTATATAGACCGCGCCGACAAGTCAAAGATCCCAGCCACCTCAAAGTGGCGTGAGCGGATGTAGCAGATACGCCCTGGTTAAGATAGAATGGGGTAACATGCTTTATCTAATCTGCGCTATTGCACTGCTTGTAGTAGTGGCCATTCTTGGTCGTTCTTATAAAGCGGCACACGTTGTTCACTTCGACCAAAAGGTCAAAGAGTACATCAAGAAGATCCCCGACCCAATCGGTCTTTCCTTGACCGTCTTAAGCTGGCTCACGAGACCACTCTTTCTGGGCTTCTACGCTGCAGTCGTCTTCATCTGCCTATGGCTGCTTGGTCCTCATTCACAGAATATGTACCTGCTGGGAACGATCGTCGGAATGGCTAGCATCGAAGGCGCCAAGCAGGTCATCAGACGACCGAGGATTGACGACCCGAATGTTCTGAAGAACGGCATCAATAGCTTCAGCTATCCAAGTGGGCATGCAGGTAGCTCACTCCTCTTCGCGATGGTCATATCGACACTCTACCCAATCGCTCCGCTAGTCGTCGTTCTGATGGTTGGGGCAATATGTGTCGGCATCTCGCGTATTTATATCCGAGTTCATTATGCGAGCGATGTTCTTGGTGGTTGGTTGATGGCCGTAGCAGTCTATAGTCTGCTACTGTATTTCGGACTCAAATAGACAGAAAAACAGAAGCGGTATGCTATAATTTTAGCGTCTGTGATGTGTTAAGTGGAAACTTATGGCGGAAACAAAAAATCGACCGCAAAAGTCGCTTGATGAGCTAAAGACCCTATCTGAGAGGCCGCGTATTCGAGTCATCCACTACGCTACTGCGGGGGCGGTCTGCCTCTTCTTTTTTGCTTGTCTAGCCGGTTTTATCGGTTACTATCACAATAAAGGCCTGCCCAACGTACAGCTGGCAGGGGTATCTGTCAGTGGCAAGACCGAAAGTCAGATTACTGCTCTCGCGCTGCAGCGTGAAGCTGATATGCGTTTTACCTTTGTCTTTAGCGGGAAGAAAGCAGAAGCAACAGCAGCCCAGGCCGGTGTCATGATTGATACAGCTAAGTCCGTCACTGATGCTTATAACGCCAGAAGAACTGGTAGCGTCTGGCAAGCGGCTATGCTTTGGAAGGCAGACAATATACCGCTTGTTACTTCATTCAATCCTGCTACGTTCACTGCCTATATGAACAAGGCTTTCCCGGGTAGCGCCGTCGCTCCTCAGAATGCCCAACTCACATTTGATAGCAACAGCTCTCAGTTCGATATTCAAAACGACACGGCCGGCCGGCAAGTAAACGCCAACCTCTTCGGCCTGCTCTTTCCAAATCTTTCCTACCATCCGCAACCAACCAACTTTACGGTAACGAGCCTGCCCGTTTCTCCAGAAATACATGCCGGGTCACTGGCCACTCTGCAGAAGCAGCTCAACAATCAGCTCCAATCTCCACTACAGTTTCTTTATAACGGTAGCGTCATCTACACGGTTACTCCACAGGATATCTCGAACTGGATCGACTTCACGACACACTTGAATGGTACGATTAGCGCATCATATGACACCAATAAAATCGTTCAGTTCCTGACCCAACAGGTCGGCCCTCAGATAGCCACCCCGCCAACTCCGGAGAACATCATCAACGAAACGGATACCGGCCAGCAGGTTGTGGTCCAACAAGGCCAAGACGGTATGCAATTACAGGACATGCCAACCCTAGCGGCCAATATTTCCAAAGCGCTAAATAGCGGCCAAGGTTTCTCGCAGAACGTTTCTATTCAGACAGCCGGGTACCAGACTGTCACCTATAACACATCACTGAATGATCGCTGGATACTGGTCGATCTCGCCAGCCAGACTGCCAATCTGTATGTCAATAACACCCAAGTAGCTAGCTACACTATCGCTTCTGGGGTACCCCCTCAGTTTGCCACCGCTGACGGCACCTTCCACGTCTGGTATAAGGACCTCAGCCAGACAATGACAGGTGGGTCCATCGCAGACGGTGACTACTACAATCTTCCGAACGTTACCTGGGTCAGTTACTTTGACGGCCAGGAAGCACTGCACACAGCTTACTGGCTACGACCGTCACAGTTTGGCCGTCCGGAGAGCCATGGTTGCGTCAATATGACGGCCGCTGATGCTAAGATTGTCTACTACTTCGCGCCGATAGGCACCAAGGTAGTCGTCCAAGGCAGCTGGGACTAGCCAACTTCCTCCACTCGCCTTGGTGGCACATAGTGCAGACTACTTTCGAAGACCGGTCCGAGATACGGACGAAGTTTACCGACCGCTTTTACTCCGAGCGCTCTTTGCAATGCTTCATGGTCGATATCACCACTGACGAGAGAGCGGCCTTCGTGAAAGCGCACTATAGCCATCTGGCCAATGGGTTGTCTTAAGCGCCCCAAGACTTGGACAGTCATGTCAAAGACCGGTGCCCGTATCGTTCTGCGCTCTCCTTGTGGACGATATCTATGAACTGGCACGGAAATTCCCTGCTTCTCCCCCGTGTATGTTCCGTTCAGCCAGATCTGCTGTGATCTTCCACTCAGCCTTGGGCCCCTATGCCCTTGCACCTCTACCTGCCAGTTATATCTTGTAACGAAACCTACCAGAAGCCCCGGCACTAAGAGGCCTCGGCGGCGTCCTCTTCTAAAATCAAGCTCTGCAGCCGGAAAAACTTCACGACCGTCTAGGCGGAAGTGATGAGGAACCCGCGTCTTCATTCTGTCATCGCTCACGTATGTAACGTAAGACGTAATTGTTCTTCTGTCAAAAGAAATGACTACTTAGCAGCGCCCGTTTTGGCAGGCGACACTTGCGATATTGCGACACTGACAGCTGAAGTTGCCGACAGAAAATCGTCGTTCCCTTGATTTAAGGTCGTCACGGCTTGAGCAAGCTCGTTGCCATTTAGATCTTTAACTGCAGTGATGCACTGCTGGCTGCCCTGAACATAGAGCTTGAGGCCGGCTTGGAAGGGCCCGTTGACAGTATCGTCAGGAATTGGAGCGGCCGATTGAGCTGTTTCAGAATCAGATTTAATGTGCTGGCAGTCGGTGCCAACATTGCTAACATTTTGTCCTTTGGCATCGGTACTGAGCGCCGAAAAGTCGTCAACCAACTCGGTTATATTGCTGCCATTATGCTGGTTCCAGTCGTAGATTGACCTATCGATTCTGGCGATGTCAGCCTGGGAGACAGGCTTAGGAGCATGGTCCTTATGATACCAATGGACGACGATAGCCGTCAGCACGGCCACGATGAGCAAGACTACAACTCCAGCCACCATCCGTTTGGTCTGATCTTTTTTAGCAGGCTTTTTAGCGTGATGCTTGGCTTTCTCAGTTTCCATGTACTTACATTGTACACGAGATGATTTAAGTCTTATGCAGTAACAATCCCCTGCCAAGCCATCTCGAGTTGTGGTAGAGCTACCCCATGGATTCTCGCCCGTTTCATACGACCAGTTGGCGCAAAGCCATGATGCTCATAAAACGTTCGCGCCCTACGGTTATTAGAAGCCACATTCAGACAGACTCGCGAGTCTGGTCCGTGCCAAGCTAAGTTGGCTTCGAGGAGGCGGCGTCCGACGCCAAGACCCTGCAATCCAGGCAGTACGTAGAGCGCACCAACCCGTCTGGTCCCGTCTTTGGTAATTCGGGGAGAAGTGTAGCCAACTATACTGTTATCGAGGATAGCCACATAATCCTGGCCGCGCTCAGGATGATCTCGATGGTCCTGAATTCTTCGGCGGATCTCGCTAATACGCCGACGAGCCTTTTGATAGTTTGGTCCTTCAACATAGTAGCGAAGGACCGGCGCACTGAGGCCCCTCTCAGGATCGGCATGTGTCTTTATCCATGATTCAGAGTAGACCGTTCGAATAGCAGCTGCATCTGCAGGTTCAGCTGGGCGGATATGAAACAGTTCTCTGAGCTGGCTCATGCGACTAACCCTCACACTAGTCGGCTTACGGCCTAGTGAGATTATAGCAACAAAAAGCAAACATGAAGCTCGAAATTGTTTTCAGCTTATTGGCGCACTAGGTGATAACGGAACAAAATTTCAACGATGAATTGGTCGGGGTGAGAGGACTCGAACCTCCGACCTCCTGGTCCCAAACCAGGCGCGCTAGCCAACTGCGCCACACCCCGAGATGTGATCAGAGGTGATTATAGCTCATTGACTCAGATCAGTAAATGCTTCTTAGGTAACGTTTAAAACGTGCAGAGCAGCCAAAGCCGCTGCTTCAGCATCCCAACGCGGGTTGTGCACGAGCGCTTTCCTGTCTTTGACGACCTTACTGATGTATTCACCCCGTTGTTCGGAGCTTTTTAGACCGATCGTATAAAGCATCGTACCAAGATCCAGCAGCGGGAACGGGTGGCCCCAGTATCTCTTTTCGATATCATCGTCCTGGCAGGCAATCAGGAATCGGGCTTCAACCGGATATGGGTTTGCAGCCACAACGATGTCGGCCTGTGCCTTGGCGTTTGTATACCATGTCCAGAACTTATCACGTAACTCCCGGTCGTCCTTACAGTCTTCTTTGATGTTAGTCGTCACAGGCAGTACGTTCGTGCTCACCCATTCGTCAACATCGCCCACGATTGGACAGCGAGCAACAAAGTCGTCGATAACCTTTCGACCATCGGAGTCGACCAGGACAGCCCCGACTGAGAAAGCTGGACCATGCAGACCGTTGCTTTCGATATCAAATGAGAGGACCTTCATACTTATTTAGCGAACTCGATCGCTCTAGTCTCTCGGATGACATTTACTTTAATAGTTCCCGGATATTGCATCGTCGACTCGATTTTGACTGCTACGTCTCGTGCCAGCTTGATGCTTGCTAGGTCATCGATCGCCTTCGGTTGGACGAAGATGCGGACTTCGCGACCTGCACTGATAGCATAGGCTTTCTCAACTCCCTTGAAGCCGGTGGCTACGTTTTCAAGCTCGCGCATTCTTTCAACAAAATTCTCGGCGCTGATGTTACGTGCACCTGGTCGTGATGCGCTGATAGCGTCAACTACTCGGACAACAAGTGCCTCGGTCGTCGTCGCTTCGACATCATCATGGTGAGCCTCAGCAGCATGAGCCACTTCTTCAGGCACGCCGTACTTACGAGCAATTTCGCCAGTAATATGGTGGTGCTTACCCTCCATCTTGTGGGTGAGGGCCTTGCCGAGATCATGGATCAAGGCGGCATACTTGGTCGTTTTAACATTGGCCCCGATATCCTCTGCAATAAGACCTGCCAAGTGAGCCATTTCGGTTGAATGCTTGAGAACATTTTGACCATAGCTGGTGCGGAACTTGAGTTCGCCCAAGTACTGCATGATCTCCTTCGGAATACCAACGAGGCCAACCTCACGGGCTGCATCTTCAGCGGCGTGCTGAACATCTTTCTGGACTTGGTTACGAGCCTTTTCGACGACTTCTTCAATGCGACCTGGGTGAATACGCCCATCTTTCATCAGCATCTCCAGAGCCTGTCGGGCAACCTCTCGTCTGATTGGGTCAAATGAACTTAGGATGACCATTCCAGGTGTTTCGTCGACGAGAATATCGACACCCGTCTCACGCTGGAGGGTCTGAATGTTGCGGCCTTCTTTGCCGATGATCCGACCCTTCATCTCTTCGTCAGTCAACTTGACTGCTGTGACGGTTCGTTCAGCTGTGACTTCACTGGCCATTCGTTCCATGGCGCTTGTGATAATCACAGCAGCCTGCTCCTCGGCCTCATCTTTGGCCTCATTCTGGAGTTTGGCAACTAAGCCGATGAGATCGTTTCGAATATCTCGCTCGGTCATCTCCATCAATTTTTGAGCGGCATCGTCTTTGGTCAGCTTGGCTATCTTTTCCAGCTTCTCCTGCTGATTCTTCCTGATATCCCGGATCTCATTCTTAAGATCCTCAACTTCGCCCTCAGACTTTCGCAGGCCCTCGGTCCGTTTATCGAGCTGATCGAGCTTTTTGTCTAGCGTCTCCTCACGGGTAACAAGACGATTCTCGATCTCCTTTAACTCACGACGCCTGGACGATTCTTCCTTACGCGACTCTTCGGCGGCCTTAGCTGCCTCTTCTTTCGCCTTTAGGACCGTCTCAGCAGCCTCACGTTTTGCCTTGTCTACGAGTTTTTGTGTTTCTTTGTCTGCTGCTCCTTGCGTGCGACGTGTATAGGCGACCGTTCCACCGGCGCCCACAAACAAGCCGACGATCGCTGTGATCAACGCGGTTAACATATGGCATTTCCTTTCTATCCAGATACTGGTCCCACAGATAAGTTGGGATTAAGACACCTCAGTACCAGAAACGTTTTATCAATTAACCTAAGAACAAAATGGTATATAACCACCTTTTATTGTACGCATCAAAAAGAAACAGGTCAATGAGACGTGCTGGCGCTGTATTCTGCACTACAAACAACTTATTGTAACGCCGACTCCAGATCTTTGAGATCAAAGACGGTCAATGTCCCATCTCCGGAATTGGTGACATAGCCCTTCCCACGCTGGCTGTCCAGTCTCACCGCATAAGGGCAACCCCCGGTTTTGAAATAACCGAGAGGCTTAAGAGTGTTCAATGACGCAACGCCGATAGCGTCCTGGTCACTGATAACGACAAATGCTAACCCAGTCGCATCATCAATAGCCACACTTGTTCCTGGGGTATTTGCGCCATTGAAGCCGATGGTACCGAGATTCTTCTTTGTAGCCAGATCAAAAACTGTCATCGATGAACCAGGTGCATTAGCGGATGTTACTATCTTGCCCAGTTTAGTTGAGAGCGTCATCTGCCCGACTCCTCCTTGCAGAGTGAAGTTCGACACCGGTTGCCCAGTATCCATGTTTATAGTCTCGACACCACCAGACTGCACCCCCATCATGTAAGCCAACTTGTCCTGTTCATCAATAGCGATAGGGTGCGGTAAGGCCGGGGCTTTATAGTTGCCAACCACTTGGTTGGTATTCAAGTCCACCACGCTATAGTATGTCTCGGATTGATCATAGGTATTGGAAACAACCATTAAGTTGCCGAGTAAAGCAGGCATATGCGGCAAACCGCCGACGTGGATGGAACCAAGCTTTTCACCAGTACCCAACTTATGTATCGCCACCGAGCCCGATGAAGTCGCAAGATAGACGACGCCTTTTTGGTCATCCACAGCAGGCCATATAGGCGCTTCATCAGTTTGGACTGCTGCAACTTGCTTTGCCTGAGTCGGGTCGACGATATTAAGCAGGCTCTGTCCTTGATTTGGGTTGCCGGCCATACATCTATTATTTATCCCGCTGTAGGCTCCGACATAGACGTAGCCTGTATTTGGATCAACGGCTATACCTTGCTGACCAGTGCCGCTCAGCTTAATAGTTTGGAGATGCAGTTTCTGGGTTATGTCACCCTGGTATGAATTCTGGTTAAACGATTGGGCCTCAGTATTGGTTGAGGTATTTCTGCTGATAACCGAGTTGATGTGATGATACTTCCTGTACGCAATATAACCTACAACGGCCACTAGAAAGGCAACTAGCAATATGGCCAGTACAGCTGCAAAACCGCGTTGGCTCCTACGCATATGCAAGACTATATCTGACGAGCGGTAAATATTCTATACCGCTTGCGCTAGTATCAGGTTAGATAACAATTAGAGGATTACTTTCTGGGTAATGTTATATTGGCTCCGCCGCCATAGACTGGTAGGACGATTCGGTCGTCCTTACCTGCAGCCAGTGACTTACAGCCGTTAGCCTGCCAGTCAGCACCTTCTACACCAACAACAGGAACCCGTAAACTGTAGGCCAGCGTATTAGCAACGGTCACACCGAGGCGAAGACCAGTGAACGAACCTGGACCCTTGAAGACCACTACACCACGTAGATCCTGTAGATTCACATCGCCAGAAGCCAGCAACTCGTCTATCTTGGTTAGGATCGTATCGGAAAGTTGGCGATGAGCCAGCCATTCTTCAGTCGCTAACACCTCGCCTTTCTCACCAAGAAGACTGAGGGTAGCTTCCGGTTTGTCAGTTTTAATAGCAAGAATCATGCTGCGCTCTTCTGTTGGGCTTCTAGGGCTTTAGTCAGCTTCGTAGAGCTCTTGGGAATGAAGAATTCTAGCCGACGGCCGTCCTCTGATGTTGTTACAAAGTCAACTCGAATATGTTCACCAGGCAGGATCCGCTCTACAATACCGGCCCATTCGATCACAACAATGGCCTTAGGATCATCCAGTGATTCTTGTAGCTCTGCCAGCAACACACCTGGATCTTCGAGGCGATAGAAGTCGAAGTGGTGAAGCTCGAGGCCATTACGACAACGATAAACCCGGCTAATAGTAAATGTCGGGCTTTGGATGGTCTCTTTGACACCGAGGCCTTTGGCTAAACCTTTAACAAATGTTGTCTTGCCACCACCAACATCGCTGACCAGTTCGATCAGTTCTCCACCCTGCAGTGCCGTACCTACTAATTTGCCCATATCGATGGTCTCGTCGAGGCTCTTTGACGATAGAGAAAAATTCACGCTTGTATTATAGCTTAAATACTCAGGGAGTCATAAGAGATAACCATCACAGTAAAAGAAACGGACCATCTCTTTTGAGAGACAGCCCGTTTTAGGCACTTAGACGTATCGACGATTACTGAGGGTTGTCGCCGTGGTCGTCCCCACCTGCGAATGGATCGCCGCCTGGAGCTGAGCCACCTGGCTGATCACCACCTGCTGGAGGAGTAGAACCGTTGTCGTCGCCACCTGCTGGAGGCATTGATGACCCACCGTCACCCTGGCCACCCTGATCGCCTTGCGGTGGATTCGAAGGCGCTGGTGCGTTCCAGTCGTTACCACCACCGTTATCACCACCTGCTGGAGGCATCGAACCGTTGTCGTCGCCACCTGGAGCCGGAGTGTTCTGGTCGTCGTTCATTCTACTATTCCCCTTCTTTATGTTAGCTGCTACACCCTATGGTAATGCTTAGATCACGATTTAGGCAAGATGCAAACTGCTATATTGTCTGTTAAACAGATATGAAAATTGTCCTAAACACCAAAAGAACACGCCCCATGGCATAACCTTTTTGTTATAATGAGTCCTGTAAACAGGTGGATACTGAGGGAACGACATCTCCTATGGATGATAACGGGGGAACAGTTACAGAGAACAACCCGGTCGCTGAGGCATGTGACCGTTTGTTAACTGATGCCGCCCAAACTGGGGCAACGACCGTTCATCTCGAACCACTAGAAGACTTGGCCCAGGTTCGACACAGAGTAGACGGCCTCCTCCGAGAATACGGCAAGATATCTCACCGTGCCCTGAGCGCTCTTACTGATCATCTCAAAGAGCTTGCCCGTCTTACTCCTGACGAACGACAACGCCCGCAGGAGGGGTCATTCCGTTTTGAAGTTGATGGTCATACCTTCAATATTTCGATCGCTACTATGCCAGTCGCCTACGGTGAGAAGACAGTGCTCCAGCTGCACGACCTCAGCACTAGCATTGTTGGCTTTGAGGCCTTGGGCCTTTGGGGGACAACCAAGAAAGAACTCGACAGGCTCGTATCAGTACACGATGGTCTCTTGGTTGTGACTGGGCCGCACCAGGCCGGGACAACGACCACCCTTCGCAATATTGGAGCCATATTGGCCCATCCGACTACCCATGTGACTAGCATCGAATCGCAGCCAATAGCTCCCATAAAGGGAGTTAGCCAGTTTATTGCAAAGCCGATCCAAGGATTACGACTAGTTGATGGCATCAAGGCAGCCACCAACGGAGACGCTCATGTTCTATTGGTCAGTGAACTCTCAACGATACCAAGCATGGAAGCCTCGTTAGAGGCAGTCCTTAAAGGACGTCTGGTTGTTAGTTCAATGCACCAGACTGGCCTCCCCTCTGCACTGAAACACCTCCGAACACTCTCGGATGAGACACATCTGCTCGCTCACACGCTGCGAGGCGTAGTCTCCCAACGCCTAGCCCGCCGACTCTGTGACTCTTGCAAGCAGACTGTCCACCCTGACCGGGAGACACTTAAGGCACTGACGAATGCAGCGAGGGTTACACTCGCCACATTGCAGCACTTCTTAGAGGAGACCAAGACCGAATCCAGGATGGGACTCTACGAGGCATCAGAACACGGCTGTTCGGAGTGTCACTACACAGGCTACAAGGGACGCATCGGACTCTTTGAAGTACTACCGATGACAGAGAGACTGCAAGGCCAGCTGATGGCCGGTACAACCGAACGACTCATGGTTGAGCAAGCTGTCAGGGACGGGGTGATTCCGCTCAAGGTCGACGGTCTTATTAAGGCGCTTTGCGGGCTGACATCGATCGAAGAAGTGGTGCGAGTCACAGGAGGCAGCTGATGCAGGTCCTCGACAGCCGCCTCGCTCACTTGCCGATCCACAGCCTCCGTAGTGGTGCCTCACTTGGCTTTATTGACGACCCGATCATTGATCCTCGCCAGCTCAAGATTATCGCATTCTACTGTAGTAACACACACATCCCAGAACCAGCCATTCTGCATTCGACTGATATCCGTGAGATTGGCAATATGGGTGTCATTATTGACGACGAAGAGGTTATTATGCCCCCCGACGACCTAGTCCGAACTCAACAGGTTATGGACTACAACTTTGTTCTGCTAGATAAACTAGTAATTGATACCCAGAAGCGACGCCTTGGAAAGATTGAGAGCTATAGCATCGATGTCTCCAGCTTCTATATCGTCAAGCTCAACGTGCGTCAATCAGCCTTCAAAAACCTGTGGGGTAGTAGCCTCAGCATTGACCGCACACAGATAGTCGAAGTGACTGACAGTAAGATTGTTGTCCAGTCACCCGAGATCCGTGAAGAGAGCCCGCAGCACATCCTCCAGAACCCCTTCCGACAACACGGGGGCGAAACCACTCAGCCAAATATGATTCGTTCCCACCAAGAAGATTAGCCATCCGCTGGGCACTTGCAATTTTTACTTATAGTGGTATAAGTATAGATATAGAGCCATCCTTTCTGAAAGGAGGTTACGATGCCAGAGTTACTAGAGCTAAACGAACAGGTCCAAAGAGGACGTGATCCACTCCAACTGGCAGTTCTCGGCCGACATGGCGTAAACCATGCGCCAACGTTTCCATACCCATACGAGCGGGTACTTCCTTTAGGAGGCGTGCAACCAATCGTAGAACGAGTGGTACAACCCCCATTTCGACCTGGCGCCTTACAGGCAGCATTCATCGAACTTGCTTCAACTGCGGTAGCAAGTGTTGCATTCGTCGCTCCTGGAGCAGATGCTGCTCCCTTTTATGAACAACGTGCCGCGTGAGGAAGCTATTCTATAACCCAATAGTAGTATTGGTAGGCTGACCCGGTCCCAACCGAGGTCTTAAAGGTGATAACAAAGTTACCTGTACCAGTCGACGAGACATAGGGCTGCGGACCTGCTGCGCTGGTATCGGCAGCTGACGAATTCATCGGTGCGATAATGACGCTCTTCGGGGCTGTCCCATATGGCTTGTTAAACGTCAGAGTGATAACGCAGTTGCCACCAGTGGTTAGTGTGCCAGTGGTGAAAGATCCAGCAGAGTCAGTTGAACCGGCTGTAACCGCCTGCGCACCGACACATGTAGCTATTCCGATCGTCGGCGGAGTTGTTTGCGTCGATTCGAAGTGGGCATTAGACAGATTCAGGGTTGCAAAGGCCGATGATGTGCCGACGACCGAAATAATGGAGTTCGTTGTATCGGCCGTAAAGAGTGGTACGGTAGAGGCGTTTTCGATGGTAAAGGCGGTCGTCGAATTGGTTAACGGTTCGACGACGACTCCGCCGCCAGTGCCGCTTCCAGTGGCAGCTCCTCCCTCAAGAACCAGATTACCTCCGTTATTATTACCCCCCGCCCCTTCACCAGCGTTGATAGTCAGGTTTGCACCGGCTCCGCTACCCGCCTGGCCGAGGCTGATCGTTGAAGTGGCCGTGCCGGTAATGCTGAAAGCTCCACCAGAGACGCTAACCGTACCGACACCGGCCAACAGCTGAATACCACTGCCTCCATATATGGACGTTGCCTGGATCTCATTGCTATTTCCAAGATTAACTTCCTGGGCATTGGTGTTACCGAGGTTCAGTACGGCCGTCGAAGACGAGGAGCTAAGATCCGTCATAACAATATCGTCTAGATACTGGATATCACCTGCTCCGATGTTGCTGCCGTTGAACGTATAGAAGGCAGTAGTAGTACCGGCCGGTGCAACAGCGGTCCCGGACATCTCTGTCCAGCCTGTTGTGGTGTCTGTGACAGTTGAGAATGAGCTGGTTGCCCCACCATAACCGCCCCAGTTGACGGTGCCGCTAACAAGGTCGGGAGTCGTATTGGCCTTCCACCAGGCCGTAAATGAGTAGTGATGGCCAGGTACCACAGGGACACCGGCACAGTTATCATTTTGGATAACTCCTGTCGTGCTGCTGGCCTGCTGCGTTATTGCCAGGCTCTGGGCACCACTGTGTGCCTGGGCGTTTGAGTTGGCGACAGACGTGTTGAACCACGCCTCCATGTCATAGGTCGTACCGCAGGAGTCCGAGAAGCCAGGTTCGAAGGTTTTATCATTAACGACTGTTCCGCTGACGACACTGCTGCCAGTATCGAAGGTCACATTGCCGGCCGTCCCCGCTGACGACGATCCGCTCTCGATCGATATGGCTCCGGAGGTACCCGTCTCCCCTGCACTTAAGATTGAGAGTGCGCCGTTCCCAGAACCGAGAGTCAGCCCACCATTTGCATTGAAAGCCCCAGTGCCATTAGCACCGATACTGACATTACCGCCGCCAGTTATACTGACAGGGCCTCCAGACTCTGTCAGGGTGCCAAGGTTAGCATTTATTGAGATCCCACTACCCCCGTCGATTGTAGTTGGACCTGTTTCGTTCACGTTTCCAATGGTGATCTGCTGGGCATTGGTCGCCCCCAAACTAAGTGCAGCAGTCGATGTCGATGAGCTGAGATCAGTGACTGTGATGTCATCAAAGTAATGAACGACGCCAGTCGCTGAAGCGGTCCCTGTAAATTGGAGACCGAGGGCGACTGTGCCCGGAGGTGCAGTCAGAGTGCCAGTTATGTTAGTCCAACCGCTCGAGCTATCCGTGCCAGAACCCCACTGTTCGTTCGCGATCGTCCCTCCTCCGGCATAACCGTCGTTTGAGAAGTCGACGAAGGCTTGAATGTTCGAAGATGTAGTCCCTGCCCGAACCCACGCACTAAAGAGGTAGCGATGTCCTGAGGTGCCGGGGGTTGTGAATGGCGGGCTCTGCGCGCCTTCGCCTATTTCAAATCCTGCCCCTCCGTTTCCGACAGTCACCGAGAGGCTTTTTGCTCCACTATGCGCCTCTGCCGTTGACTGGGTGAGAGTATCAGCAAAGCCAAAGCCGTCAACCATGTTATCGAGCCCATCCTCGAAGGTCTTATCATCGACGACTACACCGTTGACGATATTGCCTCCGGTATCAACTACGACGTTACCGGCAGATCCCCCTTGCGAATCGCCGCTTTGGATGGTAACGGTACCGCTCGTGCCAGCCACAGACCCAGTTAAAACAGCTACATTCCCAGTCCCACCCTGAATGGTCGTGGCGCTACTGCCACTCGTCGAACCGATCGTCACAGACTCGACACCTGTCCCCGTACTGAGATTATTACCACTTTGAGTAATCAGCGAGTTGCCAATAATCGTACTGCCATTGAAGAGGGGCAAGTTTCCCGTAGTTGCCCCGACAGCCGAGACATTCCCCCCGCTTCCGTTGGTAATGTTTTGGACAACAATAGTCGCTGGAACCGAAGTGGCGCCACTGCCACTTCCCTGGCCTGATCCTTGGAGAACCTCAAAACCGACTCCGTTGTAGTATTCGAGGACATTCGATGCTTCGTTATAGTAAATTTGACCGGCTGTCGGTTTCGACGGCTTAGAGCCAGGTTCAACCACAACGGTGTTACTCACCCGTAATGTGCCGTTTACCGAAACTGATTGATTGCTGCTGCTACTCGACGCAGCGGCGGCATTCGGAAGATGATTCAGTGGGAGATTAACTGCACTCAGGCTATTGTTCTGTACAACATAGTGGTTGGTGGCCTTGATGAGAAGCAACGTGCCAACGATTAAGATGGCAACGGCTAGTAGCCCGAACCCAATCATCCTCACAAGAAGTTGATTCCGCAGTGGATGGGGGATAGCCGACTCGTGAATAGACGGCGAATCCTCCTCTGCCGGAGGCGGTAGTGGATCGACTGGTGTTTCAAGTGCTATGGGGGGATCGGGGGAGTCAGACGGACTTAGACCAGACCTGGCAAAGATAGGTGTGACAGAACCAGAGACACTTGGTGCCTTTGTGACATCTGTCGCTAGTTTTGTCCCTGGAGTTGGTCCTCTAGGAGCCCCACTCCCAAGCTGCGGTTGCTCGTCCACCTCTTTTTTCGATAGCTGTTTGTTTTAAAGCTAAAGCCTTATCATAAGTATAGTACAGAGGGGGTGCCTGTCAACAGATTATGCCCAGAGTGGCTGTGATTCTCGTTACTGTTCAACTAACTTCGCGAGCCTCTCGAGACCCTCAGAAGCGCCCTTCTCCATACCGTAACTGACCATCCCGTTCAGGTCGTCAAGATTGTCGAATTTGGAGATAGTCGTTTGGCGAGTCGTACCATCGGGTAGCGCTTCAAACGTGACCGTCTCAAGCATTATATGCCCGGCTTTTGGCTCGTATTCGAAGGTTCGTGAAAGCTTATTAGGCTCATCGATCTCCTTAAATTCTCCTCTGAAAGCCTGCTCTTTGCCATCCCAGCCCTCGCTGACAAACCGCCACCTACCACCCACCTTAAGCTCGAACGTCTCTACGTTCGTGTCATTCCACCATTTGACGATCTGCTGGGGATCGGTGTGGGCCTGCCACAAGCGTTCCGGCGTAGCCTTGAATACCTTACTGATCCGCACCTCTAGTTTGTCCTTATCGACGGTGAACTCTGTTTTTGACATAACTAACTCTCCTTACTTATATAGTTATCTAGTGATCGATACTGTTCTTTGAGTAATCGTCCGTACCACTCCAAATACTCGGTTGCGTCATTTAGAGCCCCGGGAGCTAACTGAACCATTCGTTCTTTTCCCCTCTTCCTTTTGACGATTAATTGGGCCTGCTCAAGCACCTTAAGGTGCTTGGAGATAGCCGCAAATGTCAGATCGTAGGGACGAGCAATCTCGCTGACGGATAGCTCGCGCAATGAAACCCGCTTTAAGATATCCCGACGGGTTGGGTCAGCGAGTGAGGTAAAGACAGAATCTAGGCTTAACACATATTCAACCATATAGTTGAATATAGATCCTAGACCCACCCTCTGTCAAGTGAATACGGGCCAAGTTCGTCTCGGCGCCAGAGCTCCATTGTAAGTTCACTACTATACGATGCCGCTAAGGATGATCTGTTATCCCCAGATACAAAACCCATCACGCTACCACATAGCAAGGTACACCCCCCTAGCATAACTGGCAGCGATAATTGCGAGCCCGGCAAGTGCGAACGAGGCAACAAACCGTAACGGAAAGCCAAACACTCTCCCAGAGCAACACAGACGACACCGACACCGAACGCAATACTAGAGGCTATCCTCAGTTGCATAGCTTCGCTGGCGGCGTGATCGCGATCACGGATAATATGCCCGAGTGTTCGTCGTTCGCTCATGTTAGTCACTGAGACTGAGCTCATCGGTGTCAGGAAGCGTTGTCGAATAGAACGATTGGTCATCGCTCTCCTCACCCAGAACTCGCTGCACCAGATCATAGCCAAAGCCCTGCCGAAGAAGGAAGGCAACGAACTTTTTGTCGTCGCTCTTGTAGCGCGTAAGCTTTCGCTTCTTATCGATAACTTCTTTCAAGGCTTCCATCTCATCATAGCCCTCTTCGTCAACGGCGGCCTGAGCAACATCGTCAGCAACCCCTTTTTGACGTAGTTCTGACAGGATTCTCCGCTTACTGACAGCCTTGGTCTGCATTCGAGAAGCTACCCAAGCCTGAGCGAACTTCTCGTCATTCAGATAGCCGTGCTCATCGAGGTAGTCGACCAGACGCTGATAGACCTCTAGGTCTGCTTTCTTCCGGTAGAGATACTGTTCGATCTCACGGACAGAATGCGGACGCATCAAGACAAACTTAAGGACATGGGCTAGTAGTTTGCCGAACTGGCTCTTCTCCTTCAGTTCCGTCAGTCTTTGATCATCAAGTTCCGTGCCTGCTGCCAGACGTTCTCTCAACAACTGGTCTTGGGATAGCGAGAAAGAGTATTTGCCGTCCACATAGATGGCCACTCGTTCTTTATTCTTTTCCTGTGCCCGAATACCTGTGATCTTCATTGGATAGGCGAGCCTACTCTTCCGCGTCCTCAGCCGCCTTGCGGACTTTAGCCTCAATCTCTTTCATGACGTCAGGATGATCTTTAAGATACTCCTTGGTAGCTTCCCGACCTTGGCCGATCTTCTGATCCTTGTAATCAAACCAGGCACCGGATTTGCCGACGACTCCGTATTGGACGGCAAGATCAAGTACATCGCCAGAGGCCGAGATACCCTCGTTGTACATGATATCGAACTCGGCGTTCCTGAACGGGGGGGCGACCTTATTCTTGACCACCTTCACCTTGGTCCGGTTACCTATCACCTCTTCCCCCACTTTGATCTGGCCAATGCGGCGGATGTCGAGTCGTATAGAGGAGTAGAATTTAAGCGCGTTACCACCAGTAGTCGTCTCGGGGTTGCCGAACATGACACCGATCTTCATGCGAATCTGGTTTAGGAAGATAACCGTAGCCTTTGACTTGGCAATGATGCCTGTCAGCTTGCGAAGTGCCTGGCTCATCAGACGGGCCTGTAGACCGACATGGGCATCGCCCATCTCGCCTTCAATCTCTGCCTGTGGCACTAAGGCCGCGACCGAGTCGATAACGATCAGGTCGACAGCATTACTGCGAACTAGCGTTTCTACGATATCAAGTGCTTGCTCCCCATTATCCGGTTGGGAAATGAGGAGGTTGGCCGTGTCAACACCAAGCCGCTTGGCGTAAGCAGGATCAAGAGCGTGCTCGGCATCTATAAAAGCAGCTGTACCGCCATGTCGCTGAACCTCAGCAATAGCGTGGAGTGACAAGGTCGTTTTACCTGAGCTTTCTGGCCCATAGATTTCAATGACTCGCCCTTTCGGGTAGCCACCACCAAGAGCAATATCGAGCGACAGAGCACCTGAAGGTATCAGTTCGACGTTGGCCTTGTGGCCCTCGCCGAGCTTCATGATCGAGCCGGCTCCAAACTGCTTTTCGATCTGCTCAACGGCTAAGCCGAGCGCTTTGAGCTTTGAATCATCAGATTTTTTGCTGTCGGCCACCCCGTCCTTAGACGCCTTTTTCGTCGACTCTGCCATATATTCCCTCAACTTTCTTCTATATCTACATTATAATCGATATCAAGCAATGGGAGAAGCACACAGCATGTACCGACGCGAGTCCGGCTTTACGGCCATCGAACTGATCACGGTTATCGTTCTAGCCTTCTTTGTCGGTAGTCTCTTTCTCGTCCAGAATAATAGCGCCGCCGCAAATAGCCGGGATGCCGAACGCAAACGCGATATCAACGCCATCTACTACTATCTCGAGTATGTCTACTATCCCACTCACAAGAGCTACCCTGCCACTCTCGTCGCCAAAGATTTGCCTGGTCTCGACCCAGAAGTTCTCAAAGATCCGAACGGTTATATCATCAACAACAAACTCGGCAGCTTAGCATATGTCCCGACGGGATGCGTTACAACCGGTTGCTCAGCCTACCGACTGACAGCGGGCCTCGAGAAAGGCGCACCGTTCAGCCAGACAAACGTTAGTCACTGATACCATTTAACGCTTACGGTGACATGTATTGGATATACAATCCAAGACATGATATAATAGCGCTCTATGCGAAAGTTGACTGCTGAGAGTATAAATAGCGACCGAGACATTGGGTTCAGGCCGGTTCTTGACGTGGGTTTCCAGATGGCCCGGGTTGTACGTGGGGCAAGCCTTGATGAACTCAGAGCGGCCATAGGCGAACGTTTCCCGGGCGTTGATAGCTTCTCGGGTGGTCACTCAGATTTACAGAGGGGTGTTAGATTAGCAGAGGCAGTTATCGTTCATACAAAACGTCAGCCAGAGTCACATCTTCAGCGCCAAGCAGGTGTAATTGAAAGGCCGGCACGCGATGCGCTACTGGAGCTTGCAGCCGACCCAGGGCTAACATCCGATCTTGAAGTTAGGGTCGGAGAAGTCGGTGATTACAAAGCGGAGAAGAGCTGGGGCACCGACCGAAGAGGTAAACTCATTGGATGGCGAATAGGTGGGCTGGCTTTGGATATGCCAGAACTCGATGGACTGCTGTCCGAACAATACGAGCTTACATGCCGAGCGCTCGGCAGAGTCGTCCACCGCCCGTTCAGAAGCCCTCTCATGCCCTTCGCCCTCATCCCTGTCAGCCACCCAGATCCTCAAGCAGCGACACAAGAAATCGGTGACTTTGTCCGCTCGCAGATGACGGGGAAGCAGTTAACGCTTGGCCCAGTCCAATACGACTCGTTCCCACTTCTGAGACGAGCCTAGCAACCACGACCTCATAAGAGGCGTTCTTGGGTGGGATCTCTCTTGGTCTTCTTGCCAAGGTGACTATATGTCTGCGGAGTCACCTTTCGACCGCGTGGTGTTCGTTCAAGAAGCCCAATCTGCATGAGGTACGGTTCATAGAAGTCTTCTATGGTAGCTCGTTCCTCGGCGATCAGGGCCGCCAACGTCTCTACACCGACGGGTCCACCTGCATAGTGGTCTATGATAGCCTCGAGCAACATCCTATCGGAACTATCGAGTCCCAGCTCGTCGATCTCAAGAAGAGCCAATGCTTTGTTAGAGACATTCATATCGATAATTCCATCACCATTGACATCGGCGTAGTCCCTTACGCGTTTGAGCAGTCTATTGGCAATGCGTGGTGTCAGACGCGATCGCTGGGCAAGCAGTTTAGCGGCTGCTGGGTCGATTTTAACGTTTAGGATCTTAGAGGTCCGCTGGATGATCCTTGTGATCTCGCCGGGAGTATAGAATTCAAGACGATGAATAATACCGAAGCGATCACGCAGAGGCGCGGCCAGATTGCCGGTTCGTGTTGTGGCGCCTATGACGGTAAAGCGAGGCAGGTCGAGACGCAGGCTACGAGCTGTCGGCCCCTTGCCAAGCATGATATCCAGCTTGAAATCTTCCATGGCCGAATAGAGGACCTCTTCGACCGTTCGGTTGAGGCGATGGATCTCATCAATAAAGAGAACATCCCCATCCTGAAGGTTGGTTAGTAGACTAGCCAGGTCACCTGCTCGCTCAACGGCCGGGCCCGAGGTAATCCGAATAGTTGTGCCCATTTCATTCGCGATGACTGTGGCCATCGTCGTCTTGCCGAGTCCCGGTGGACCGTGAAGCAGAACGTGATCAATTGGCTCGCTACGCTTCTTGGCGGCCGCAATGGCTAGACGAAGCGTGGTTTTGAGACGTTCCTGACCGATGTAGTTATCAAAGTCTTGAGGTCTGAGCTGGGGTTCAAGCTCACTTTCATCGTCCTCAAGTGTGGTATCGAGGATCCGATCAACTGACATTAGCCAATACCTTTCTGCAAAGCGTGTTTGACTTTAGCCTGCACGCCAAGACTCGGATCAACATCCTTAAGGGCTTCATTTGCCTGTTGAAGGCTATAGCCGAGAGCCAGCAGAGCTTCGAGCGCATCATCCTGTTGACCGGAGTGGGATGAGACAGATGCCGTCGGTACGCCAACCTTGTCTTTGAGGTCTACCGTAATCCTTTCGGCCAGCCGTTTGCCTACCCCACTAGCCCGTTGGACGTAAGGACTGTCGGCTGTTGCCAGGGCACTTCGCAACATCTCAACGTCACCAAGACTGAGAACCGCTAGGGCCATTCTCGGTCCGACGCCTGAGACGCTGATCAATAGCTCGAAAAGGCGTTTAGCTGCCAATGAGGAGAAACCGAAGAGATCATGACTATTCTCCCGTAGGTAGTCGTATGTATGAAGCTTGATCTCTTTGCCAAGCTGGGCCAACTCAAAATCGCCTGTGGCAACCTGGATCTCATAACCAATCCCTCCGACGTCGATGATGACGGCGTCGCTCGTCTTTTCGACGACCTCCCCTGATACGTGTGCAATCATAGCTATATTATGACATACCTACCGAGCTGATACCCGGGTCAATCTATTTCCCGCGGTCTCCAAGTGTTGCGGCTAACTGAGGTTCTAACCTTGCAAGGTGACTGGTACTTGCCGCAATCAACCGCGAGTATGGTGCTCGATCACCGTCTGGCACCTCACCCAGCAGCTTCACTGCCGCAACGCGATGCGCGACCTCGCAGTCTAGGTCACCACCCAATCGGGCTGCCTCGGCGGCTAAGAGGAATGTGTGCATGCGCTGTTGGGGCCCTTCATCGACAGCTACTACAACTCTATACAACGACTGCCATGCAAGCGGAGCTATGCCGCGTTGGACCCACCCAGCAGCGTCAACACGTACGACATCGTTGTAGCCCGGCAGCTGGCCAGTGTTTCTAGCCGCATCTAAAGCTTCCAGCAGAAGCGCGTTACCATCTTCCTCCTCGCCAAGGTGAACATTGAGAAGGCCAAGGTGAGTAAACCCTGCGATAGAATAGTGTCTTGCTCGGTCACCGAGTAACCGAGCCCGACTCCTTACGAGTTCGGCTCGGAGGTCAGGGTCTAAATCGTAGTCCCATACGTTCGCCTCACCAAGTTCGGTTGGGGGATGAACCGTCATATACCTCCCAAATTTACCGATTGTCTATTGACACTATTGTAGCCTTAGTGGGTAGTATGTCAATCTAGGCTGGTTGCGAACGGACTGGGGTGAGCCTCCGGCTTTGAAGCTTGTGCTGGTTGATACCAGCTAGCAGGCTAGGTACACTATCTCCTCCTGCCCAACATGTGGCTGCAACAGTTCGCATGCCAAGTTCGACGCTGACGTTTCTCAATGGGCTGGCCATCTCGGCAATCTCTGTCCCAAGGAAGTGGGTATGCCCCCGACCTACTTGTGTATCCTCATCGATGACAATCATCCCGAGGGCTCTCCAAGCCATTTCCGGATAGCCAAGTGCCATCCAAGCCTGAGCGTGACGACGTAGTGCAGCATTATATTGGACTGGGTGTCGTGACCGATCGGCGGCTCGTGCTTGCCCCATCGCCTCTTGCATTAGTACAGACCCTTCGCCAGCCTGGCCAAGCTCGCAGTGGAGCATGCCAAGACGAGTTAAGCGACCAACCGTAGAGCGACTTTGTTGTGCAGCTTCTATGCGCGCAATCCCATCATCAACCAATCCCAAAGGAACTGGTCGACGAACATCATAGACAATAGCAAGCTTGGATAGAGAAGATTCAGCCATATACACCTCACATGTGTATTATTTGCTGAGGTTATTGTATTCCTTAACTCTTCGAAGTCAACATGCCAGATGCGAGTGAACTGTATGTCAGTGCGGCAGCTAATGCATCAGCGCAGTCGTCCGGTTTTGGAATATCTCGAAGCCTGAGTAGGACTCTGACCATCTCCTGACTCTGTATTTTATCAGCACGACCATAGCCAG
>DASZAF010000004.1 GCA_035945435.1 Candidatus Saccharimonadales bacterium
GGACGTTTATCATTCGGGCACGACTATAGGCGGACTGACGACTAACGCGGCGACGATTAGCCAGTCGGCAACGTCAGCATCTATCGGGTTCTATCTAGATGACCAAAGACCAAATTATACTGGTCTCGTTGAAGATGAGTATGGATCAGGCTCGAAGAGCCAAGCTACGACCTTCACGAGCGCAGTAGGCAGTAATTTTGCTACCAACTTCAATAACGAGGTTATCTTACTATTTGCCATAATATCTCAGGGCGCAGCAACCATCAGTAGCGTCAGCGGTGGTGGTTTTACATGGGTCAACGTGGGTCGCGCAAATACCAACAGCGGTTCTGTCGAGCTGTGGCGTACCTTTGCACCAACACCGACAAACTTTTTCCCCACGGTTAACTACTCCGTAGGCGTAAAGTCTGTCAATAATCTCTTGATCGGCTTCGTAGGAGCTGATATCACCGGCACCAACGGGTCAGGGGCGATAGGGGCTTTCTCAACCGGGTCTTCAACAAATGCCGCCCCGACTATCTCCGTCACGACAACAAGAAATAATTCATGGGTTTACGGGGCGGTTAACGATCCAGTGGCCAATTCGACAAATACGCCCGGTACAGGTCAGGGGGTAATCCGATCGGTAGGTGATTCTACAAATGTCTGCAAAAGTTGGGTGCAACGTCAGAGCGCCATTACGACAACGAGCGGGACAAACGTGACGATCAACGATACGGCTCCGACAACTGATAGCTGTAATATATTGGCGGTCGAAATTCTTCCCGCCGTTCGTCATAACTTGGCTGCGACAGGAGTCGGCTAGTTGCAAAGCTAGTCACGCAGTGGTACTCTTTGCCACAATACATCAGGAGGATCAACGCCTCGCTTTGTTAAGGAGGGTCTCTGATCGTGGGATATGTCGGTCAGTCGCTACGCGACGTCTACGAGTGTCAGAGATATGGCTGCCAAGCACTAGAGTCAGGACTAGAACCTGAAGAGGCTCGGCTTCTTCGCCGGTCTCAAGGGCTTCGACTTGGCGTTGTCTCCCTGGGGGCGACGACGATTAACAGTCTTGCCCATGGTGCAGTGCGTGTGGCCGAGCTTAGTCCTGAAGCGGCTGCACTCCGGCGCAAAGTTGCCAATGACGCTGTTATACTGACAGCTGTCTTTAACACAGCCGATGAGATCGTCGATGCGCGGTCAGATGCAACGGCCAGGGACCGGGCTGTTTTTATAGATAGAGTCAGGAGCGCGATACTTACAAGCACATTCCCTAAGCCTGTCGACAACCTGCCAGACCACGATCTCCAACGAGCCGTTTTCGCTGCTTCACGTCTGGCTTACCGATGTCTTGGTCTTAGCAACGACGTTCGTCGTGCGAAGGCAGGGATGATCCTTCAGAATCTTCGACACCAGATCCTGGCTCAGCCTGAGTCAACTGACCCGGGTGAGCTTCTCGACATCGGTCAGAGGACATTCGGCCACTGTCTTGAAATCCTATTTCTGCCGACTCAGTTTGCAGACGGGGAATATTATTCCCGTGTCAGTCGTGCTGCGTGGCAGATAGGTAGGTACTGTGGCCCGCTTGATCACGGCAGTGAAGTTGTTGGTGATCTGCGTGACGGAACCCGCACCTTCGCTACCCAGCTGATTAAGACCGATGGCCCAAGCTATAGGACTATTGCTCGGATCCGAGAGATGCGTGAAGACAACGCTTCGGATGCATACAGACAGGGTATTCAAAATCTAGAGACTGCGGAACAGAGGGAGTTGTATCGTACGCTCTGGAGACTGGTTCGCACTCACTATGCCCTCCAGCGACTTGACCTCAACGCTGTAGAACTAGCCGATCGGGCGTACAAAGGAGCTGGCAGGAAGCTCTTAAGGGTTATGGGAGTCTCGACAAAAGACCTAGAAGCCTAAGCCGATCTGCTATTCTGGTCCCATGGCAAGTTTTGAAAGTAAGATCCTCCACATTGTCCAGCGGCTCTCGAGGTTAATGCCAAGCGAATATCCAATAAATGATGCAAACTTGGCGGCCAAGCGAAGGGGGTTCAATCAAAAAGCCAAACTCATTCCGGTATCTGATTGGGTTACCATTACAGACCAGAAGATCAAGGGTGTGAAGGCAGAGTGGATCGAGGCTCCCGAGTCACGGCCGAACAGTATCATGCTCTACATGCACGGAGGCGGTTTTGTTCTTGGCGGCAGCCACCTGCATCGTGATCTTATCTCTAAGATTGCTCGAGCAGGTAGAGTACGAGCTCTATCCATCGACTATAGTCTGGCGCCAGAGCACCCTTTTCCGGCGGCCCTAAATGAGGTGATTACAGCCTACAAGTGGTTGCTTGCTCAGAAGTTTAAGCCTGATCACATTATCATCGCGGGCGACTCGGCCGGAGCAGCCCTGACTCTGTCTGCGCTCCTGACGATTCGCAATAACAAACTACCTCTCCCAGCCGGAGGCGTCGTCATTGCCCCTCCTACGGACGCCACACTCAATAGCCTTACGCCGTATAGCAAACGCAAGATACGGTTCCATATCGGTGGTACGAGTTTGCCTTACTTTATCTCGTCGTACTTTCAAGATACTCCTCGTGACGATCCGATCGCGTCACCGATCCACTCGTCTCTTAAAAGCTTGCCGCCGCTCCTTATCCATGTCTCGGACCAAGAGCTCCTCTATGGAGATTCGACTGCGTTTGCTAAGAAGGCCAAGCGCCAAGGTGTGGACGTTGACATGTACATTGCGCACAACCTGCCGCATGTCTGGCATCTCTTCAGTAAGTTCCTTCCTGAAGCTCGTGAGGCGATTGAGGACATAGGCGATTTTATTCGCGAGCGAATTCCTGATTAAAAGTAGTCGTGACACGAGCTAAGTAATCTGTTCGGGTGGGATATTATTGAGTATAATACGAGACGAGATGGCGCCTTGGCGGAGTGGTTACGCATTGGTCTGCAAAACCAAGAACACGAGTTCGATTCTCGTAGGCGCCTCCATTATGGGGATGTGGTGGAATTGGTAGACACGCATGCCTTAGGAGCATGTGCCGCAAGGCGTGAAGGTTCAAGTCCTTTCATCCCCACCAGTCGCTAGTTCTGTCACCTTGACGAGACTTGCAAATGGTTCATTCCAGAGGTACTCAACTATTTTTTCGTTGTCTACACGTAGGTTCAAAAACAAAATTCGGCATAAAGCGTCTTTTTCGACAGCGGAGCCAGCTTTCATCTTGTCAGACGCTGTTTTTATTAGGTTCAAAAACTCACTTTTTTTAAGCTTGATTCGACTTGGACTTACGATCTTTTCTTCAAGCTTAGTAATATCTGTATCTAACAATTGTAGCTCGTGAGCATTCTTGTTGATCTGTTTTTCGTTGGCAATGTAGATCGGGGATTTCTTATCATATTCCACGATCTCCAGTGAACGCTTCTCAACATCACTGGCAATATGCTTGCGGGCGCCTCGAAGACTTTCAATCTTTTGTTTGATCTCAATGATTTTCTGATCAGTCTTGCCATCTATAAACGCGCTGTAGCGTGCGTAGGCCTCGTTTGTAAGCTCTATATGGTCGAGCAGGTCGTTTATACTGCCGAACACATTACGTGCCCGTAGTGACTTAGGAGAGCGTGTACAGTGAGGGCTATCACACCTATAGTAGAGGTTATGCTGACCCGTGTGCGATTTGCTTTTACCAGTAGCCATATATTTCGGGCTATTGCATATTGCGCAAGAAACCATGCCCCTGAGAGGGTAGAATGTCTTTCGCTTCTGTGGTGAGACATCTCTGGTGTGACCTCGACTGATTGCCTGTACCTGATTATATACTTCCTCGGTAATCATTGGTTTGAAGTTGCATATATCTGGTAGCCAGACCGTTTGCCCTGCTTGTTGGAGTAAGCCGTAGTAAAACGGGTCTTCCAACATTTTGCCAACCGTATGAACACTAGGCTTAATAACTCGTCGTTTCTTGGATTTTGTGACCCTATGATAGCCTTTTTTAACGAGGTAGTTCTTTATGGTTTCGCAGGTTTCGCCTCTATAACGCATCATCCACGCTTCGCGTACAGGATCGAAATATTGATTAGGCTCGTAATAGCCCGTTATCTCATCCCTCTCATAGCCCCATTTTGGGCTACCCGATGATCTACCTTCCGAGAAGTTGCCTCCAACTCCACGACTAACCTTATCTGATAGGTCATCTGAGTACTGCTTAGAGAAGACAAAGAGCATTCCAAGAAGCATTTTGCCGTTTGCATCGTTACTGAACTGATGACTATGAAAGCGTATGTCTTTTAGGACGTCCTCATCTAATAATTGGATAATCTGGCCGCTTTCCAGCATGTTGCGGCTTAACCTGTCAGGGTGCCAGCAAAGCACGGCATCATATTTCTCGGCCACAATATCTTGGATCATCCCAAAAAACAGAGGGCGTTGCCCCGGCTTTTTGGCTGATTTAGTCTCTCTTATGACATCAACAACGTTAAGACCAAGCTCATATGCAAGTTTTCGGCACTCTTTTATTTGGTCATCAATTGAACGAACCTGTCTGTTTTCATCCTCAGTCGATTTTCTTGCATAGAGCACGTATCTGAGGGTCTTTATGTCGACTTGTACGCGACGTGCCATGTTTGGATTCTAGCACCTAGAGCTCTATAAAAAGATACGACCGCCGTTATTATCAGATATAGAGATTTCATTTAGTTTGGCTAATGAGTCGTCAGTATCTATCTTTTGCAAGACGTCAACCAAATTGACCAAATTCTCATCGTTTTGAGGGGTCCTGTCTTGAGAAGCTAGTCGTATCCCCGGCGTCTTAACAGATATAACAGGTCTACTCTCAACAAGTACACTATTAGACCTTTTATTTCTATTACTATTACTACTTCTAGGCATCCTATCTCCGGCTATAGATCGCCATTAAATGGCGTGCGGAAATTGAATGCCTCTCTAATATTCTTCTCTATACACAGCTAGGCTGTCTAGTATCACCCAACAGGGGTAGAGTACTGATACTATTGTTAAGTCACTAAAGATACTCCTTGATATACTCCACCCCTGTTAGCTCTTTCTATTTAGGTCGCTTTTAACGATAAATACGACATTTACGTATGATAAACAAAAACAAAAATAAAAGGCTTAATCGATTAGAGTCTATTTTTAACTGACAATAAACGGTCACATGCCCTATCTGTTGTCCCTGTTGATTATTAGCTAAAAATTTTTGTGCACTACTTGAGAGCGCAATCTATTAATATTTACGAGTACTGTATGGAATGCGACGGGTACTATAGGGTAGCGTAGGTGTCAAAGATTGGCAAACAAGTCGCGTATGTTGACGTTTAAAGCATTGGCTATGGCTTGAATGGTTGAGAGACGTGGCCAACGTCTACCATTCTCTACGAAGGCAATAGTCATACGATCTAAGTCAGTCTTCTCAGCCAGTTGTTCTTGAGTTAACGACTTACTAGTTCGTATACGAGCAACATTCGCCCCAAACCGATGTAAAGCCGTTTTCTCACTACTGAGAGCCATATCCATAACGATATGGATTGTTTACAGTGAGTAACATTTACAGTTTGTAAACAAAGTACTCTGGTGGTAGTCTGAAGCTATATACGGGGAGCGGAATGGACTATGCAAGATCATGGTTTTCTCGATCTTATAAGGGCTGATAGGCGAGTGAGGGCGAACAAGAGGCCTTACTACATACTTGGGGTTTCGCTGATAATCCTACTGATCTTCTTAGGCGTGAGCTTTTACCTCTATACAACAGCGAAAAACAAAACGATCACCTCAAAGCTTGCGAGTAACCAGATGGAGGCAACTAGTCAGTCAAATACAACGCCCGCTAATAGTTCCCATGCAAGCAGGACTGATGCGCCCCAGCCAGGTGTATCGCAACCAACTTACACAAATAGCCTACCGCAGGAAGCAGTATCAGCGCCTGTATCGACTTATCAGCAGCCGCTCTACACTGTCTTACAGCAGAGTGATGAGAGCTTATATGAGAACATGTTCGCGTTGTTCAGTGAAATGGACTCAAACATCGCCAATGGGAACTATAGCGGCGCATACCAGATAGACGTTAACTATGATAACTCTGCATCGGTTTCCGTAACTGAGATTAACCCTTTAGAAATGTCAGACTACTCCGACTATAGCAACTCAATTACGGTAAACATAGGTAAGATATACCCAGTCATGACTGATGCCGATAGTCATTACGAAAGCGCAATCATAGACCTCGAGACTATTGGAGATCCCGCCAATCAGATTGTTGAACAGAATGCCCAGAACAACTTGGCTACCGCGCATAGCGATCTAAGCCAGGCGCAAAACTACTACTCACAGATTCCAAAGTAGGATATGTCATAATATATTTCTAACTGGGGTCGGGAGTCTACTTGACAAGTCATTTTAGCAAAAGGACATTCTAGTACCCCAGTTAGCTATGTCGCATAAATAAACATTTGTACGACGTAAGGTCACAGTGAATAATGATAGCCATGAATGATAAAGAGGTTGAGCGTAAAAAGATACTGGGTGCCCTTGGTAAAAGGATAACGCTAAAAACATGTTATAAAGGCGGCACTCACTGTGGCGGTGAAATTATCAAGGCACACTCAATCTCGAGCAAAAGAATTTTACGAGCAATTGCCGAAAATGGGTACTTAATGACGCCCGTAGCTGACCCAACCGGAAGTTACATAAGGTACACCATGCAAAAGCAGGGCATAAATAAGACCTCTGTCTTTACAGGTATGTGTGGACTGCATGATAAGGTATTTGAACCTATTGATAACAGTCCATACGGTGAGGGTGACACAAAGCAGGAGTACTTATTTGCATATCGAATAGCGGCAAGAGAGTACTATACCAAAGCCGTCCAACTCAATGCTTATCAGCTTGCGGGTAGACTTGTTTCTGGAGAGGAGAAGCCAGTTCCGGGGTTTGATCATGAGAAGTTTGTTGGTCACGAAGACTTCTTTGATTGGATGAGCTTACTGTCAGACGTAACCGCGTCATCTCTGGATATGATGGAGGACATCAGGTTATACTTGAATAAGAACTACGACAACCATGCATATCACAGAGTTTCTACTCAAGTCTTAAAGTTTGATTTATCTAATATTGCAGTAGCATCGGGATTCCTTCTAGAAGTAGGCTTTGACGGAGAAGAAATTAACGACATTAGGGCTGAAAGGATGTCATATACACGACCGATTTATTTAACGATTTTTCCACAAGGCAACAAGACCTTTGTTTTGGTGAGTTATTTAACCAGAAATAAAAGGCTCTTGGCTCCATTTGTAGAAAAGCTTGGCCTACTAAGCAAGGATGAGCAAAAGGTTGTCGTGTCTAATCTGATTGCATGCCACTGCGAGAACACATTTTTTAAGCCTACATATTATGAGTCGTTGGCGAGTAAAACAAAACAACGGTTCGTAAGCTTATTTGGTAAGGCAGTACAGTCTGAAGCTACTAGGATTATCGAAGACAATAGTCTCAACATATTCGAATGACAGTGAATAGCCATAAGCTCGCCATTACGAAGATTTCTTACTAGGTTTCTTTTTTCTCTTTGTGGCTTTTGCTATCTCTTCTGAACTTTGCTTAATGTTTTCCTGCATACCCTTTTTTACTGATGCAATGTAGTCCGGCAGCTCCTTAGTAAGTTTTTTTTTGCTGTAGTGTCTAGTAGAAGACCAGGGTAAGGGCGTTGAGAGCCACCATGCACGGTGTTTTCTGATGTACTGTATTTTTCCCAAGAGCTCAATCGCAGTGCTATCTGCTTTGTTGATAAAACCCTTTATCTCTCCTAACTGACTTATGAGCTCCGTGGAGTTACTCTGATAGCTCATTTGAAACAGCATATAATCCACTGCGTTCACCTTTTTTGTTGCAAGGGCATCACTAATAAGCTTTTCAACAAATTCCTGTAGTATCTCTAAGTCCAAGTTGATTTTCTCGACATCGGCAAAGTAGTTGAAGGCATCGTTAATAAAATCTGTATTCTTGAGGTTTTGTAATTTGATAATCCCGACAGGGACGGGCACGAACTTTAAGAATGATGGCCTCTTTTTATACTTTAGGGCTTTAATCATCTGGTCGGTGACATCAAGATTTGTGCCAATTAGGTTGAGATGTTTATTAAGTAAGTACTCAAGCTCAACTGTGGTGTCTAGGCTTAACTTCTCACGTTGTTGCAACCTTGTGAACAATTCGCCGTACTTAACGAACAAGTAGGCAAAGGCAGCTCCACCAAAGGCGGTTATGAAACTGTCTCGGGCTGCCGCTGACTTAATGCTGTCGAATGTCATTGCGAACAAGATGGCCATGATTGCGGTGGCTATGCCGATTAATCCGACTATGGCAATGAATTGTAAAACACGCTTCATTATGGTGTGATTATACTCTCAGAAGAAAGCTCAATCCACTCCTCGCTACCCAATGGTATTGGCTATCAGCATGTATTTTTTGCTATCAGATATAGCCGCATGTATTTCTGCCAGAGTTTCGTGCTCTTCTTGGCTATACTCGAAGACGTTATCATCATTACATAACGCAAATGCTGATACTTCTACGGTTAACCTTAGAGCGTAGTGATTTGTTTTAGCAATTGACTCGTCATCGCTGACTAAACTGTAGGATCCTCTGGGGTCTTGTGAAGAGTAGTAGAACGAGTAACGGACGGACTTGTAGGCTGGGTGATGTGGTTCAGATAGCACATGGTTAGCATGGCTGCTTCCGACCCAGTGAAGTCGGTTTTCGCTTTGATAAAGCTCTCTGTTTTTCTCCTCGGCTTCTTTTTGTTCCTTTTTCATCTTTCGCAAGTTCGTAGGTGCAGTCCACATTTTCCCTTCAAACCAATCCTTTGCCATACTTGCTGATGTAGTTTTACGGTTAAGGTACGCGATTAAGTCTAATATCTCATAGGCATACCTTTCGTTTTCAAAAATCAGGTCACTTGCGTGTGAAGCCTTAGCAGCTTTAAGGATGGAGCTGTTTTGTGCAAGCGACGCACCTTGTAGTAGCCATATAGCCCACTTCTTACTCTTATTCTTGCGACCCATACGCAATCGCAACTTCTTATGGAAGTCACTGAGTAGCCTGATATAGTGTTCGAGTTCATTGATGTGGTCGGTGCTAGAAAATATTCGGTTGTCCACTAAGCCTCTATTCTATAAGTTCAAACAGCTTCTTGCTAACTTCAACTAATACTCATACATCTGTTGGTTGGGTACTCTTGCCGCTTCTCTAAGTCGCTGCCTCCAAGATACAGCTGGATTATCTATTAACCAGTCAACTATACTATTTAGTGCGAGTTCAAAACTTCTCGCTTCACCTCCACCAAGCGTATTCACTCTGAGACGTGACAACGCATAGAAGTCGTAACGTTGCTCCTGTCGCCACATGAATGAGAAACGTTAGTAGATCTAACCCCCCGAAGGAAGCGCACGCTTAACTTCGCAGTATGCCCGATATTTATCCATTACTGTCGCTACATACTGCGCATGATCGGCACCTCCTAGATCTCGCATATGAGCTAAATATTCAGCCCAGGCTTTAGCGGTTCTTGGTCGCATCACTCCACCTCGATCGTTCAGCGATACTGATGTCGCTGAACTATTTTTGCCAAGTTGAGCTGCTGCATCCATGACAGGTATCTTCATGTCCCGTAACTCTTGACGTAAAAAGCGAAGAAATTCTGGAAGATCATAGATTGGGTCAAGCAGTCTCTCTGCTGCCCGAGGATCACCAAGAATGACGCCAATTGATAACCGGGCAAGTCGAAGATAGGAATAGAGGTCTTCGTAGTGACCTTCGAGTGTAGCTTGTGCCCTTTGGCGTCGGATACTGCTTAATGAATCTACATAATCTGATGCCCTTTCAAGGCCGTGCAGTATGGTGGCACCTACCGTTCCTATTACGGGGTTAAGTTCGTCTTGGGTTGTGCAAGGTGGAGGTAGCTCTTGATGATCTGTTGGTGGTACTTGATGCATACCCCTGGTACTCCCTGCTTGTTCATACTCTCTATGCAACTTTTCGGCGGTTGCTATGTACGCTTCCCGGTCGTCACCGCGCAGTCCAGATTTGGCTGCCAGTGCCCGCGCCATACCGATCACTATCCGTCGTTGCACGGCAGGGTTGCTATTATTAAGCACACTTGATATCTCGGAGACGGGGACTCCCATCCGATGTGCAATAGCACGTTGGGTTGCTCCCGAGTTTTCATACTCATAATGCAGCCATCGAAGAAGAGCGGGATAGTCACGTAGCGGGTCTACTATCCTTTCTTCGGCATCCGGCTCTCTAAGCAGCGCATCGAGCGCCAGGGTGGCTAACCTGTCACCCCTTTCCAGATTCCCTCGGTTTTCCTTGATCGATCGCCGTGCTATGGAGGCCTGTCTTGGAACATATCGGATAATATGCCCAAACGTTCGTGCTTGACCTTCAAGAACTGTCGCCCGAACAAGTCGCAGCGAAGAAGTGAGCTCGGCAGGGTTACTTGCAGGCGAAGTATCTAAGGCTCTACCATAAAGCGCCATTATTGCTGGATCAGGGTTATTCGGGATTCCCGAGAAAGCTCTATGTATCATCTTTACATTATCTAACCTGCGTAGCGTTACTACAGGGGAGTTTGAGTATCGGCTCCGGCAAGCAACAAGTTAATCTTTTGAAAACATGGTGGTCGTCGTTTAAGATCTGCCAGGTTCTTTTCGTTCCTGCGACTCGAGCCACAGTCCTTCTACTCTGGCGATGTATCCTGTGAGTTCTTCATCCCTGTGCCCTTCGAGTCGACCAAAGTAAGTTGCCGCCTGAGTCATTGTCCTTTGTCGGGCGCCCAAACTGCCTCGCATGAGCCTTGAAAGTTTCGAGGGGCTCCATTTTAACTGTCGAGCTATGACATCCTGTGTACGACCAGTTCTGTCTACGCTTTGGGTTAACCATCGCGCAAACGGGGGACGGCCCCTGAGCGGGTCTATCATTTCTTCCAATGCACCAGGTTCCTTAACTGAGACCCTGAAACATACCGCCGCCAGACTGCCAAGTGCGACCAGTCTGTCCATGTTATGTCGATGCAAGTCTCTCACACGGTCGATCTCCCCCATGTCGTTGCTGTAGACTGCATGGACGGCAGCAAGAGCCCCGGCGTCCAAAAGAACCTTCTCAATGGTAGCCAACGCATCATCAAGTCCCTCCCTACTTACTCCAGAGGGAGTTACGAGCTGATCTAATTCAACGGCACGAGATGGTGTGACGCGTTGAGGTAGCCTTAATGCTTCCTCGCCTGGGTCTGTCATGAGTAACCTGCCATATTAGTGACATATTATCAATTTTAATATGTTATAGCAATCTTCTCTACTTTTATTACTTCTTAGTTCAGACAATTTCTTGCCGAGTGCATACCGGTGTAGAAAGTGATATTATTAAAGAGGTATAAAGAAGGACCTCTTATTTTATGACTGTACTCTATATTGTTATCGCAGTTTTAATTATTCTGGGCTTGGTTATTTGGGCGAGCTATAACTCGCTGGTCAGGCTCAAGGTGCGCGTCGACGAAGCATGGAGCGACATTACCGTCCAGCTGAAGCGTCGTTATGACCTTATCCCTAACTTAGTGGAGACGGTCAAGGGTTATGCCACCCACGAAAAGACTGTTTTTGAAGATGTCACCAAAGCTCGTGCTAATGCCATGAACGCCCAGGGCGTTGCTGAGACCGCCAAGACCAATAATCAATTTGAACAGACGCTTAAGAGTCTCTTCGCCGTGGCCGAGAACTATCCGCAGCTAAGGGCGACCGAGAACTTCCAGCAACTGCAGTCGCAGCTTACAGACACCGAAGACAAGATCATGGCTGCACGGCGCTTCTACAACAGCGGGGTGCGCGATCTTAACACGAAGATCCACGTCTTCCCGACAAACGTCTTTGCCAAGCGTCTTGGCTTTAAAGAGCGTGAGTTCTTCCAGGACGAAGATGCCTCCGAGAACCTCCAGAAGCCCGTTGACGTCAAATTCTAGAACCTCTTAACCATTAGGGACAAAAATGTACGAAGCAATTGCCTCTAATAAGCGACGAACCATCTATCTGATGATCTTCTTTGTGGCGCTCATCACTGGCCTCGCGTACCTTGCCAGCCTCTACTTCGGTAATGTTAACATCACCATTATCGCTATCGTGGCCGCTCTTATTTACGCTGTTGTCCAGTACTTCCTGGCCGCCAAGTTAGCCCTGGCTGTTAACGGCGCCAAAGAGATCCAACGCTCAGATAACCCAGATCTCTTCAATATCGTCCAGAACCTAAGTATCGCCGACGGCCTGCCTATGCCGAAAGTCTATATCATGGATGACCCGTCACCCAATGCTTTCGCTACTGGTCGCGATCCCGATCACGCTGCCGTGGCAGTCACCAGTGGTTTGCTTGAGATCATGAATAAGACCGAACTTGAGGGGGTCTTGGCTCACGAGATGAGCCATGTTAAGAACTATGATATTCGAGTAATGATGATCGTCGTCGGCCTGGCCGGAGCAGTCGGTTTTATCGCTGACATAGTCCTTCGCTTCATGTGGTTTGGTGGCGATGATCGAGATGAACAGAGCCCGCTCGTCATGATTGCCGCCATTGTGGCCGCCATCATTGCTCCGCTTGTTGCGATGCTCGTCCAGCTGGCTATCTCTCGTCGTCGAGAGTACTTGGCAGATAGCTCGGGAGCTCTGCTGACACGCTATCCACAGGGCCTTGAGAACGCCTTGATTAAGATTCGTGATCATGGAGCGCCGATGAGAACTCAGAATACAGCCACCGCACATCTCTTCTTTGCTAATCCGCTTAGAGGTTCGTCATTCCTCGGTCTGATGAGCACCCATCCACCTATCGACGATCGGATTGCCAAACTACGCAAAATGGAGAGTAAACTATAGTATGAGCGCGAAAGAGGAGGGGAGTAAAAAAGACGTCTCCGTCAGAGGTGCGTTAGGCCTCACTGATCGTCTTCTTAACAAAATACGGACAAGGCTTGGCGTGACAATGACTGGCAGCTTCAAGCTCGACAAGCACAACCAGCGTCCACTCGTACTACCCGTTAAACCGGCCCGGTGGCTGATCAAAGAGACCTTCGCACTCCTTAAGCAGGAGTGGCGTCTCTTTCTAGGGCTAGGCCTACTTTACGTACTCATCTATGCCTATATAGCTGCAGGCACACCAGGGCTTAGTATTGCCACCCTACGCCACACTCTCCAAGAGTCGAAGATCACGGGCATCGCCCAGATCGCCGCAACTGCTGGCACGGCAATCGACGGCAGTATCCAGACCAATAACAGTAACGGGCCTTTTTACGCCACCTTCCTGACAATCACCTTTTCGCTAGCCACTATCTGGGCGGTCAGGCATATTATTGCCGGGCATACAGTCAGGATTAGAGACGCTCTTTATAATGGGACGGTCTCCTTTATCTCGACGTCGATGCTCCTGGTGGTACTGTTTCTCCAAATGTTGCCGATCACGTTCGGAGTCTATCTCTATATCGAGGCTAAGGCCAATCATATCCTGACCGGCGGGGTTACCGACATGGTCATGTTCCTAGTGACGGCCTTGCTGACAATACTCTCGCTCTACTGGCTAGCTTCGACCCTGCTTGCGCTGGTCGCCGTAACGCTTCCGGGGGTCTATCCGGGTTCTGCCCTCAAGGCGGCTCGAGACTTGGCTGCCTATCGGCGGTGGCATATCGTCATGCGGATCTTATCGTATGTAGTTATTATGGCACTCGTCTGGGTGGTCGTCTTGGCCATCACAGTCTCCAATCCCTTAACGGTGATTGGGGCCGGCTTTATGATCAATCTCCTGCGCGGCTTTACGATGATCACAGCCGTTGTCTATATATATAAACTCTATCGGTCATTAGTCGATGAAGCAGATGAACAGGCCTCAAGCAGCAGCGCGAATCGAAAAGCTGCGTGAGCTCATAAACGAATACCGTTACGAGTATCACGTTCATGACAGATCGATCATGGACGAAGCGGCTGCAGACAGCCTTAAACATGAGCTAAGCCAACTCGAGGAGCAATTTCCAGATCTTATCACTCCTGACTCACCGACTCAGCGGGTAGCAGGCGCGGTTCTATCCAAGTTCAAATCGGTTCCTCACACTGAAAGGATGATCAGCCTTAACGATGTCTTCAGCCGAGAGGAGGTCGAGGCCTGGCTGAAGCGCATTACAAAGCTAGCCAACCAGCCTATCAGCGAGTTCCTAATAGATATCAAGATGGACGGCTTTAGCTGCGCACTAGTTTACGAAGACGGGGTCTTTGTTCAAGCCGTAACGCGAGGTGACGGTACGGTTGGCGAAGATGTAACGGCTAACGTTAAGACGATTGAATCTGTTCCTCTACGACTGAGTGACGTCACGGACTTTGTTAAGGGTAGGCTTGAAATCAGGGGTGAGATTATCATGACGAAAGATAACTTCACCACGCTCAATGCTGATCGTCAGAAGAAAGGGTTGCCGCTTTTTGCGAACCCTCGCAACTTAGCGGCCGGGACCATCCGTCAACTTGATCCAAAACTGGTCATGGAGCGCCCCCTGCAGTTCAGATCGTATGACATCATTGTCGGATCGAATGATCGACGACAAACTGAGATATCCACGAACATTGAGGTCTATGACAAGCTGACCGAACTTGGCTTTATCCGTAATCCTATGGCCAAGATGGTCAAGTCCATCGATGAGATCATGAAGTTTGCGAAGACATGGGAAGACAAACGTCACGATTTACCATTCAATACCGATGGGTTGGTCGTCAAGGTTAACGACCGGAGGCTCTTTAGACGGCTCGGTATCGTTGGGAAAGCTCCACGAGCGGCAATTGCGTACAAATTCCCGGCCGAACAGTCAACAACCAAAGTTAAAGACATCTTCGTTAGTATCGGCCGAACAGGTGCAGCCACCCCAGTCGCTGTCCTCGAACCCGTCGTCGTTGCAGGTAGCACTGTCCAGATGGCGACACTTCATAACGAGAACGAGGTGAAACGCAAAGACATTAGGATCGGCGATACTGTCATTATCCACAAAGCCGGTGATATCATTCCAGAAGTCGTCGAAAGCCTCAAAAAACTTCGCACTGGCAGAGAGAAAGTCTTTGTTATGCCCACCCACTGTCCGGAGTGCAATACCAAGTTGGTTAAGCAGGACAAAGATGCCGTTTGGCGCTGTCCGAATGTCCACTGTCCCGCGCGTCTTCAGAACCTGATCCAGCACTACGCCAGTAAGGCCGCCCTGGATATAGACGGTATGGGCGAGAAGAATGTAAATGCGCTTCTCGATAACGGTCTTATTAAGGATGTCGCTGATCTCTACGCTCTAACTGCTGATCAGCTGAAAAAGCTTGATCGGTTTGCCGACGTCTCAGCTAAGAAGCTTGTTGAGGCCATCGCCAGTAGTAAGCACCCACCACTGGGGCGTTTTATATTCGGCCTGGGTATTCGTCACGTTGGTTCACAGACAGCTGAGGATTTGGCCAATCACTTTCATAGCCTTGAGAAGTTCCGGGAGGCTACAGTTGACGAGCTGCATGGTGTCGATGGGGTAGGGGAGATAGTGGCCGAAAGTATCGTGGCGTGGTTTGGAACTGTCTCGCACCAGAAACTGCTGGCAAGGCTGGAAAAGGTCGGCGTGCGTCCTCAAATGGCTGCCGGTGCTGGAGGTCCACTGACGGGTAAGAGCTTTGTGATTACCGGAACGCTTGAGTCGATGGAACGGGAAGAAGCCGGGGAAGCGATTCGGGCTAAAGGCGGTACTTTTAGCAGCGGCGTTGGTAAGGCGACGAGTTATCTTGTTGTTGGTGAGAACCCCGGACAGAGCAAACGAACTCAGGCCAAGAAACTGAGCGTACTGGAGATCGACGAGAAAGCATTTCTAAAGCTACTTAACGCTTAATTTGCTAGTAGATCATGAGAATGGTATGGTATGCCCATGTCAGAGACGCCTGGGTATCCAGATCAGTTCGAGGTGGCTTGATGGTCGTCTCAGGTTGGGCCAGACCGGCCTGAGGGCCTTTATGGAGGTCCACAAAGTACCTCTTGTGGGCGGTGGTGTCCTTGACCATCGAGTGACAGTTATCAGTGAAGGTGGACGCCGCACGCAAGACACCCCGATGGTCTGCTTGACCTATCTCCAGTTTCTAGTATCCGCTGCATTCAGACCCAATGCTTTTGTTGGTACGCGCTTTGGGGTTGTAAGTATGATGCGAGGAAATGCGACCGAACAGTATGCGCAGGCCATGTACGATCAGCGTACAATCGTCGATACAGTCGACTGCTCGCACCTTCGCTTTGGTTCTGGACGTAAACATAGACGCCGGGGATTGGTTGCGCCATAAGCGCTTTCGGTATATAGTAATCACCAAGCGCGTGCGCAAAGGCTCTTTGAGCCGACTGATAAAACAAACACATTACCAAGACAAAAAGAGCCGGGTGGGCGCGCACGAGCCTGCCATGAATACTCACTCGATAAGAGAGTGAGCTTTTTGTATAATGGGCATGGTCATAGAACGAGGGGATATAGCTCAGCTGGTAGAGCGCTGCATTCGCATTGCAGAGGTCGGGAGTTCGATTCTCCCTATCTCCACCAATTGATCACTGGTAAAAGGCAATAAGCCCGGACTAATTTCAGCTGTTTCTCATCTTAAAAATGTATCGTAATCGTGACCGCAGCCACGCGTCGGCTAATCGGTCGCTCTCTACTACGATAAAGCGTGTATGGTGTGATTTAAACCGTGAGCATCATGTTTACGGTCACCGGCAAACACGATATAGTAGAGAGCATTATTTATGAATAAGAAGTCGCCAAACATCGACGGTATCTATATTCCGCGCCACAAAGCTGGCCAAGACTTCGCCTCTAAAGGTGCAGCGATTCCTCGCCGGGCCGCCCCGGTTGAAGGGGCTTCTACGCCCAAACTGACGCTTCCTAGTCCGCAAACGGAGAACGCTATGCCTGCACAGCTATCTGGTCTCGACATTACGCTAGATGAACCTGTCGAATCGAAGAAAGTCCGGCGACACAAGCAGCGACGAAAGGGGTGGCGTAAGGTCTTCCACAAACCATCACGGAAAGCCGTCCTCTCAACATTGGTCGCCATAGTGGTCTTGGTTCTAGCCGTCGGCGGCTACTTTGGCTACATCGCTTTCCACAACATCGACAAAATTCTTCAGGGGGGAGGCCACTCAGCCGCTCTTAATGGCAACTTGGCCGCACTACAGCACGAGGGGGACGGCCGGGTCAATATTCTAGTTGGTGGCTATTCAGCTGGAGATGCTGCCCATGTTGATGCCTCAGGTGGGGGCGGTCAATTCCTGACTGACAGCATGATGCTGGTTAGCATCGATCCCGTTAATGACACGGCCGATCTAGTCAGTATACCGAGAGACCTCTGGGTGAAACTACCAGGCTGTACACCGCTTGGCTATGGAGATGTCGAGAACAAAATTAACGCTGCGTATGAGTGTGGTGCCGGATTAAACGACCAGAATCCCAAAGCTGGTCTGACCTACATGTCTAAGATTGTCAGCGGGGTGACTGGTGTTAATGTCAACTATGCTGCGGTCGTCGACTACACCGCATTTGAAGACCTGGTTAATGCGGTCGGCGGTGTAACAGTAAATATCCAGGGGACTGATCCTCGAGGTGTTCTTGACCGTAACTTTGACTGGGTCTGCAACTACCACTGTTATGAGGTTAAGTACCCGAATGGTTCAGTAACCTTGAATGGTACGCAGGCGATGTATCTAGCTCGGGCACGAGGCGACACAGTCGCACCGCAATATGCGGGTTACGGTTTTGCCCAAGGCGACTTCGAGCGCCAGCAAAACCAGCGGCAGATGCTGATCGGGATCGAGTCTAAGGCAAAGAGTGTCTCGTTCCTAGCTAACCCCGTCAAGGTAACAGACTTCCTTAACGGTCTCGGCAGCAATGTCGTGACGAACCTGGACCAGGGTGATGCTCTAGCTTTAGCTAGGATCGTCAAGAATATGCCGAGCAGTAAGATTACTTCCGTCGGAATCCCCAACACCCTCCAGGGGTCATCGACACCGATATTGACGAGTGGTTACCAAGTCGGTGCTTCTATTGAAGAGCCGGTGGCGGGCCTCTTTGACTACAGTGATCTTCAAACGTACCTGCGCTCCAAACTAGTCGATCCATATATCATCAAAGAACACCCGACTATAGCTATCTATAATGGCACGACGGTTGCCGGCCTAGCTTCGACCGAAGAAGCCATCCTCAAATCCTACGGCTACAATGTTGTCTCGGTTGCAAATGCGCCAACTCAGGACTACACCCAGACCGTCTTTTATGACACAACCCATGGCGCGCTACCTGTCACTAAACAGTATCTGCAGAACAGGCTGGGTGTTAACGCCAACTACAATCTACCCCAAAGCTTCATGACGACTACGACGACACCATCAGCCGGTCCAGGCAAACCTGCAATAACCACTACCAAACCACCGGCCCAATACGTCATCATTCTCGGTCAGGACGCTGCCTCACAGCTTAATGTTGGTAGTGTGGATCCATCAGCTGGCGGGTCGAACAGCTCGTTTGGTGGGTAGGCCACAGGCAGACCTGCATTTTTCAGTTTGATCTGTTACAATATGTCGGCGAGACATGGGGCATTAGCTCAGTTGGCTAGAGCGCTTCAATGGCATTGAAGAGGTCATCGGTTCGAGCCCGATATGCTCCACCATTTTGCATTCCAAGCTATGCTATGCTGATGCGATAGCGGACCGGTAAAAATTACTCACATGGCCAAAAAAACCTCATCTTCTAAAAAGCCGAAGGGGCGAGTCAAGTCCCCTGGTGCACGATCGGCTACTCCAAAGAAAGAAGAGGTATTGGCTGGTGTACCTGAAGAATATGAAGCCCATCCCAACTCGGTCTTTTCACAGGCTGAACCGCTGCCACGTCAGACGAGCAAATTTGTCAAAGGATTTGCCGTCTTTCTCTTGATGGCCGTGATCATCAGCGGGGCCGGCGTAGCCGGGTGGCTCTGGTGGCAGGACCACCAAGTGAAATCCCAGTTCGACATCACTGGCGTTTTCGATACGGCTCTGAAAAACAGCCTCGATACACCCACCTTTACAGAATCTCTCTCCCTGTCCGGTGGTGTGCCAATCCCAACACGAGTCCGCACATATGATTTCAGTAACGGCCAGAACTCAAAGGCCTCTGTCAGCAATCTTGCCTACGATTCAAGCGGCGACACGCTCGACCTCGTCATCATTGGTGGTGACTACTACGTCAAGACTCACTACTCTCAGGCGACTCTAAATTCCGTCTCGGGTAACCAGCAAGTGGCCTACATCCAGGCTAATAATCAATGGGTCAAACGAGTAAGTAACAACCAGGAAGTAGAAGATAGCATTACCTCTCAGCTCGGTCCGATGACGCCGTTTGCAACCGCTCAATATCTCATACCAGACGCGATGATCATCGGGGAGTTTGACGGCCATGATCGCCAGACCCTCTATAGCTATGCCGTAGATAACGGCGTCTACCGCATTCCTTCGTTTGCTCCGGCTGCAGCCAATGTCGATGGCCAGAGCACCTGGCACTACGTGATCGCTCTGAGCAAGTCGCGGCTTGCTCACCTCAACCAGATTGCTGGCTCACTACTTGGTATCACCGACAATGTGCAGTTGGCGCAGCAGTATGTCGCGCAGGCACCTGGTACGATCAACGTCTGGATCGGCCAGCATAGCGATAGGGTCGTTCGCTACAGCTACGAACTCGGCGGTGTTAGCTACACCTATGACTACAGCAATGTCGGCAAATCAGTTGCCATTAAAGCTCCACCAAGCACTATCAACGCCTCAGCCACCCCACTTGGCACACAACCTGCGCCTTTAAACCCAAATACGCTGAGTGATTCTCAGATGACTTCGGCCGTCTCACAGTTAGATACGGCGTTAATCGGTACGTTGCAGCCTGGTAGCGGTAGCAGTCTACCAACTGATCAGACGAGCCTTGACAGTTACATGCACGTCTTTCTGCCAGTGTTCTCGACTGAGGGTGTATCGGTCACCTACGGCAATGGCTACCCGGGCCAGAATCAGATCGTCTATCAGACCCATGCCGTCTGCAACCCGATGACGGCTGGAACCTACGTTTCGAACGAACCCAACTCCTTTGCCCTAGTGACAAACACCTCTACGGGGCTGTATTGTATAGACAGTGCTAGCTAGGAGGGACCTTACTGGACATGTTTAAGAAGATTATCACCAATCTTTTCTCGTCATTGGCGGGGAAACTTTTGACAGTTCGGTCGCCTAAGGTGGTTGTAGTGACCGGTAGCGTCGGTAAGACGTCTACCAAAGAAGCTATTGTTGATGTTCTCCAGACCCATTACAAGGTAGCGACGACTAAGGGCAATTTCAATATGGAGGTGGTTGTGCCGTTGGCCGTCTTGGGCCTAGGGCTGCCTTCTGCTCTCCATAGTCCGCTTGCTTGGGCAGACCTTTATCTTAGGGCGCGAAGGCGTCTCAAAGAGCCATATGAGTTTGATGTTGTTGTTTTGGAGCTTGGTGCCGACCATCCTGGCGATCTAGCCCACTACACACGTTGGATCAAACCGACGATTGCCGTTGTGACAGGTGTCTCTGATGAGCATCTCGAATTCTTCAAGAATGTCGAGGCCGTTGCCAAAGAGGAATTAACGATGTGCTCGGTCGCCGAGACAGCGCTTCTCAACCGTGACGATATCGATTCTAAGTACGATCAGCTCACTCAGAACAAGAAGATACTTACCTACGGGCTCGATAGTAAGAATACGTACCAGTTCACGCCGAGACAGTTTACTATTCACTACGGATATGACGGTTCGTTCTCGGGTGAAGGATTGACCAAGTTCAAGAGCCAGGTCAGAGTTGTCGGCCAACACAATCTTCGCTCAGCCGCGGCCGCTGTGGCTGTCGGCCATCTACTAGATGTCCCGGTCGATAAGATCATGCAAGGAGTTGAAGATATCCAGCCAGTACCGGGTCGCATGAACCTCTTGCAGGGAGCGGAGGGGTCAATCCTGATCGATGATAGCTATAACTCAAGTCCGCTGGCTGCCAAAGCGGCACTTGATACTCTCTACTCATTCAAGACGGATAATAACGAACGGATCGCCATTCTCGGTTCTATGAACGAGCTCGGGGAGGCGTCAGAGGAGGCCCATAAAGAGCTCGGTGCTTACTGCGACCCCAGCAAACTAGACTGGGTAGTGACGGTTGGCCATGATGCCAATGAGTGGTTGGCTCCTGCCGCTGAGAGTAACGGCTGCCGAACCAAGACGTTCCTCTCGCCGATTGATGCCGGAGAGTTTGTCCGCCGTCTCCTTGCAGATGGGACGGTCGTCCTTATTAAAGGCTCTCAGAACAGAGTCTTTACCGAAGAGGCTACCAAACTTCTGCTTCGTGATTCGGAAGACGAGAAGCAACTGGTCCGCCAGAGCCTCTACTGGGAGGAAGTTAAGCGTAAACAATTCAGCGGTCTCTAGTAGCCTGGGGATCTTTATCTGGTATAATACGGGCAAGACATGAAAGCTCTATTCACTGCGCCTAGTCTCAACGACCGTCAGCTACTCCCTTAGGGGAGATAGATCTTTAAACTCGAGCTGATATCAACGTTAAAATAAGAGCAGATTACATCTATGAAACGCTATATCCCTAAAGATATTGAGCCGAAATGGCAGAGGGTATGGGAAGAGACGGGAACGTACACGACCGACCTTGAGAGCGACAAGCCCAAGTATATCGGCATGAGCATGTTCAACTATCCCAGTGGGGCCGGTATTCATATTGGTCACGCCATGAACTACACCATTAGTGACGTCAAAGCTCGTTTCAAACGCCAACAGGGTTTTGAAAGTTATCATCCGGTCGGCTGGGACTCATTCGGCTTACCTGCTGAGAACTACGCTATTAAGTCGGGCGTCTCTCCCCAGGAGAGCATGGCGACCATCATCCCCGGCTACCATAAACAGTACAGAGCGATGGGTTGGAGTAACGACTGGGAGAAAGAGATCTCCACACATCTACCCGAGTACTATAAATGGACACAGTGGATCTTCAGCCAGATGCACAAGCACAAGCTGGTCTACCAGGACGTGCGGATGCAGTGGTGGTGCACCAAGTGTCAGACAGTGCTAGCTAATGAACAGGTAACTGCTGAAGGTAAGTGTTGGCGCCATGAGGGGCCAGATGATCCTATCGTTGAAAAACGTGAGGTCAAGCAGTGGTTCTTCAAGATAACTGAATACGCCGACGAGCT
>DASZAF010000005.1 GCA_035945435.1 Candidatus Saccharimonadales bacterium
ACACTGACTTCATCTGGCTTGCTGACTAATGATTTAACGATGTATTCAACGAACTGCTGATCAATAGTGGTCATATCGGACTCTCCTAGAACTTACCAACGTAAGCTCATTGTACTTGAAAGACTGTCTACTATGCAATTCCAGCCAGATGAGACAAATATCACAGGGAACGTTAATTACTTTTCTGGCGTGGATTCTTCGGAAGGTTCAGCCGTTTCATCTGTGGCAGGAGCTTCCTGCTCTGCCTCAGCGGCAGGAGCTTCTGCAGGTGGTTCGGCAACTGGTTCGGCTGGCTGCTCCGTAGCCGCCTCAGGTTCGGCCGGAGTCGTCTCGTCAACCTCTGGAACCTTAGCCTTCGGTGCGTCCTTTGGCTGGTTCTTGCGAAGTTTCTCGGGGTTTCGGGTTGATTTCTTTTTATTGTCAGGCTGACGGACCCACTTTGGAACCGTTACCTTCTCGCTTTTTAGGATACTGACAACACGGGGGGTCGGTTGAGCGCCATTCTTGAGATAGAACTCGGCCTTTTCCTTATTGAGCGTGGCTTTCTTGGTGTGTGGGTCGTAGCTGCCAATGTAGGTAACAACGCGGCCGCTGCTGGGGTGAAGTCGAGCGTCTTGAACAGCTACCCTGTAAACAGGGACTTTCTTGCGCCCAAGTCTTTGCAGACGAATAGCTAGCATCTGATAATGGTTCCTCGTTAAACGTACGAAAAGGCTACGTTACAAAACTTATGAGTATTGTAGGGCCTGAAGGTCTGATTGTCAATCTGTTTTACTTCTTAGAATCACCATCATGCTGATGTGATTCGCGGGAGTGAGCATAAAAGTGGAGAGCGTTTTCGGCAGCCTGTTGCTGGGCAGCCTGCTTTGATGACCCGCTTCCCTTGCCGCGTAGGTTTTTGCCGACAAAGGCCCCGATAGTAAAGATCTTGTCGTGGTCTGGACCGTCTTCGCTCAAGAGCCGGTATGAGGGGGTCACTCCCTCTGTACTCTGGGCTATCTCCTGTAGCAGAGACTTGGAGTCTCGCCACGAGCCTGTTCTTAGGATCTCATCAAAGGTAATGATAATGTTGTCTTCGATAAACTTCTTAGTCACTTCATAACCCTGGTCAAGATAGATAGCACCGACGACGGCTTCAAATGAGTTTGCGAGCATCTGTTCACGAGCCCTCTCGCTTCCGGCTCGTCTCTCCCCCTTGCTCATACGTAACACCTCAGAGAAGCCAAGACGCTCTGCCGCCTGGCCGATCGACTCGGTCCTGACTAACGCTGACCGCCAGCTGGTTAAGACGCCCTCTGGGTCCTTGTACTTGGCAAAGAGGAATTCGGTGACAATCAGCTCAAGAACAGCATCGCCGAGAAATTCGAGACGCTCATTGTGCTCTTTAGTAGTGCTCCTGTGTTCGTTGACATATGAACGATGCGTGAAGGCCGTCACGAGCAACTGTGGATCGTTAAACTCAAAACCAAAAGCAGTCCGAGCAAATGATTGGTAACGTTCAAAGTCCTGCATCGCGTATCTTCTTCATCCCGATTAAGGTTAGTTTGCCGATATCGTCATACTCGATCATATCGAGGGCCTTATGGAGCGGAAACCAGCCGAGATCAGTCATCCAGCCGTCCTCGTCCTTTTTCAGCTTGTCGGTATCACCAAGCGCTTGGACCAGATAGACGTGCATGGTCATCAGAACAAGGCTGTTCTGTCGACGATAACGGAAGTGGACCTTGCCAAGCCAGTCGAGTACCTTCATCTCCTGAAGTCCGGTCTCTTCCCGAATCTCACGCTCAGCCGTGTCCCGCGTAATCTCGCCGACTTCGACATGTCCTTTGGCGATTGTCCAGCGATTTTTAAGATCCTGTGCCAACAGGATCTCTATCTGATTGTCCTTCGTCCGGCGAAAGATGATGCCCCCGGCTGTCGTCTCGCGAACGACTTCCTGAATGACAGGTCGGCGACGGTTGAAATACTTCTTGAACCGATCGAACTTAGGCTTTGGCGTCTGCATCATTTCTCGGCCGCCTCGGACGTCTTGGTGTCGCTCTCAGTACTCTTCTCGATGTAGCGCTTGTAGGCGGTACCGAGCACGCCGTTGATAAACTTTGACGAGTTATCGTTGCCGAATGCTTTGGCTAGTTCTATCGCTTCGTTGATAACTACCTTGGCTGGGACATCTTTGAAGTTTTGAAGCTCAAAGAGAGCCATCCGCAAGATAACCCGATCCGTCCTGGAGATCTGCTCGAGAGGCCACTCTGGGGCGATCGGCTGGAGCATGCCATCAAGTTTAGTCTGGTCTTTGACAGTACCTGTCACTAATTTGCTGACAAAGTCAGTATCTTGAACGGTATCGGTGTAGCGTTCAAGGTTGCGATCGACAATAGCCTCAATATCGAGGTTCTTATCTCCACACTGCAAACGGAAGTCGTACTCATAGAGCGACTGTAGTGCAATGATACGGCCGAGATGACGATTCGATGCCATGATACTCTATCGCAATGAGACCCTAACAAAAAGCTGGCCTTAAGGGTTACCCCTTAAGCGGGAGTCTTTTTGCCACTCTCTCGCTTAGTTGTGTAGGCCTTAACCGGCGAGGAAGCATTGACCCTCCGAGCCAACTTCAAAACGAGGTGACTGCGGCGACTCTTAGTACGTCGGGAGGTTTGCTTTTTTGCTCTTCCTATGGTCCCCATAGCGAAGCGAACTCCTGTTTAGTGTGGGTTTGTATAACTTGAAACTAGTCGTTTATTATACCGTATCAGAGAGAGAAATTCAAATTAGACGACTAAGTTAAGAAGCTTATTGGGCACGAATATGACTCGCTTGGCCTGCTTCCCTGCCAGGTGTTTGTCAACGTTGGGGTCCTCAAGGGCAAGACTCACAACCTCAGCTTCGGGAGCGCCCCGCTCGGCCATAATGGTTGTTCGCACCTTACCATTGACCTGGACAACAACCGCGACGGTATCGAGAGCCAGATATTTCTCATCGTACGATGGCCAGCTGTCCCGGTGGATGCTGGTTTCGTGGCCCAGTTGATACCAGAGTTCCTCGGAAATATGCGGCGCAAACGGCGCCACGCAGGCCACAAGACTCTCTAGCGCGTACTGCCAGGCCTCACTACGACTTAAATCGTTAGACTTCAGCTTATAAAGCTCGTTGAGACAGCTCATGATAGCGGCAATGGCGGTGTTATACCTATTGGCCTCGATCTCCTCTGTGACTTTCTTGACCATCTGGTTTGAGGCATACCGGACAGCTGCCTGATCGACGTTGGTAGCGTTCGACGTTTCTGACGAGAGATACTCTTGAACCAGGTTCCAGATGCGTGTTAAGAATCGGTAAGTGCCGGGGACTCCTTGGGAGTCCCAGCGTGTCCAAAGCTCCAGTGGCGCTGCGAACATTAAATAGGTCCTCAAAGCATCAGCACCATAGCCACTGTCGATAATCTCAAGTGGGTCGATCCCGTTGCCAGCTGTTTTAGAGAAGTTGGCTCCATTCGCAGCCGTCACTTTGCCATTAAAGATAAACTGCTTGAATGGCTCAGGCTCGTTGACCAGACCAAGCTTCTTGAAGAAGCGGGCCATAAAGCGGGCATAGAGCAGGTGGGCAGTGGCATGGTCGGCCCCGTTATAGAAGTCGATCGGCTCCCACTTCTTGGCCAGTTTGCTACTGAAGATCTCTTGTTGGTTACGTGGGTCGAAATAGCGGTACATGTACCAGCTGCTGTCTAAGTATGTGTCGAGAGTATCAGTCTCTCGTTCGGCCTCGCCGCCACATTTAGGGCAGGTGACCCGCAGCCAGTCAGTCGCACGCCCCAGCGCACTCCGTCCGTCGCCACTCGGTTTGAAGTCTGTCAGTTCTGGCAGAATTACCGGAAGCTCATCATCTGGGACTAAGACAGGACCGCATTTCGGACAGTTGATAATAGGAATCGGAGCCCCCCAGTAACGCTGGCGGCTGACGCTCCAGTCGCGCATCTTGTAGTTGACGGTTCGCTTGCCCCAGCCCTTTTCAACAAAGTAGTCCATCGTTTTCTGCATGCCTTCGTCAAAGACAAGGCCGTCAAACGGACCGGAGTTGATCATCTTACGTTTGATACCATGGTTGAGCTTAACCTGATCGACAGTCTCTTTCTTAGGATCGACAAACTTAGCCTTCTGACCATCAGGCCCCTCGACTACTCTAACGATCGGCAAGTCATACTTTGTGGCGAACTCAAAATCCCGCTCGTCATGCGCCGGACAGCCCTGAACGGCACCCGTGCCGAAGCTGGCGAGGACAAAGTCGGCGACCCAGACCGGGACATGCTCTCCGGTTACTTGGTTCTTAACGTATGAACCAGTAAAGACACCTGTCTTCTCCTTGCCTTCTTGCTGGCGTTCGACGTCAGTCTTTTTGATGCAGGCGGCAACGTACTCTTCAACTTCTTTCTGCTGCTGGGGAGTAGTCAACTCCTTAACCATCTCGTGTTCCGGAGCTAGAACGATGAAGGTCATACCATAGTTAACCGGCGTCGTCGTAAAGCACGTGATTGTCTTGCCCGTGCCGACAACCTCGTAATTGATATTGATACCCGCTGACCGACCAATC
>DASZAF010000006.1 GCA_035945435.1 Candidatus Saccharimonadales bacterium
TCTTAACTAATTGTTCGAATCCGAAATCAAGGGCGGCGATGACGGCGCTTAACAGGAGGGTGAAGACGATGACAGCCAGCGTCAGCTGGATGCTCATCTTGCGATTGGGCCAAGTGACCTCTTTGAGTTCCTGCCAGGCACCTTTGAAGTAACGACCGAACGGACGAAGCGGCCAGAAGATAAACCGAAGCACCAGTCGGGGGTAATAGAGAACCTTGCCGATTACGGGTGGTATCTTAGGACGCGGAATCCGGGCCTTCCGACCAGACGTCTTCTTTGAGGCGCCTTTCGCCATAACGTTCCTTCCAACTTAAAAAAGCCTCCTTGAATCACGGCTTTGTCAACAGTATATCCTGTAGAGGTGGAAACCGTCAATGGTCAGAGGATTCTTGTATGGCGTTTCGGTCTCGTCTTGCAATACGCAGATAGCATGCTGCAGCCACGATACCCGAGCCGATAGCAATAATAGTGGATATCTTGTCGACAGCCATGAGGGTATGCATTTGATTGAGATATGCAGTCTTCTCGGGTCCGGGGTTTAAGCCGTCAGCGGTCTGAGCGAGATCGGCATTCCATTCTCCGATGGCGACATCTCCCACAATAGCCGCACCGCATAGTACGAATGCGGCTGTACCAACCTTTCCTAGGCGCTGGTATAGCCTGTGATACCAACGCTCTGGCTGCTGGGGTTCCTGGCCAACTCTATATTCAAGATCCATACTAAAACTCCCAAAGTGATAAGGTTATTATCGCATCATAATAGTAATCTTTCAACAAGACGCGTCGAAACACAAGCGGTGTGATACCATAAACATATGAATGCAGAGACGCTGCAGATGGGATGGTGGGGCCTCCTGCTTTTCGCGCTTCTGGTCCAACTGATCATGCTACCCCTGGAGGTATTCTGGTTGCGACATCGTGCTCTCGGAGCCTTCGTTGCTGCTATCTATTTCTCCATGGTTCCCCTAACGTTCATCCTCGACTATCCAGTCCTTGCCTCTGTCCTGATGGCGGCACCGCTTCTCTATCTGATGGCTAACGCCCTTCGCTGGTCGCTAGGACGCTTTAACGAACACTACCAACGCCACTCGGTCCTTAGAAGCGCAGTCTGGTTAACTCTGGTGGCGCTACTTCTGTCTATCTACGTCGATTACCTGGATCATCGTATCTGGCAGGATACAATCGCGACGGTACTGTTACTCAATTTAGCCGTCAGTTTGTATGTTCTCTACCGGGCTACATGGGTCGATCGCCACTACTACACCGGTATAATCAAGCCTTCGTATCGGCTCGCCAAACTACCGGCAGTAACGTTGGCCATACCGGCTCGAAACGAGACCGATACTCTCGAAGATAACCTGAAAGGTGCGATCAGTTCTGACTATCCAAAGCTAGAGATTCTGGTGCTCGATGATTGCTCGCAGGACCGGACAGCTCGGGTTATCCGGAGCTTTGCTCATCAAGGTGTTCGTTTCGTCAAAGGTGAAGCGCCGGCTGAGGGCTGGCTTGGCAAGAATAAGGCCTGCGAGCTGCTAGCCAAAGAGGCCAGTGGAGACATTATCATCTTTGCAGGTGTCGACACCCACCTTGGCCCTGTCACTGTCAGCCAGCTGGTCACCTATATGGCACGCACAAAAGCCGACATGATCTCCGTTCTGCCCCGCCGAAGACGGCTCGATTTTCTGCCCATCTTCCTGCAGCCACTAAGAGACTTCTGGCAAGTTATGATACCGCTTAGAACAGGCCAGGTACCGGTTGCCAGCCAGTGCTGGATGATTAAGAGTGAGGTTCTAAAACAGTGCGGCGGATTTGCCGGCGTACGAGGTAGCGTCTTTCCTGAAGAACAGTTCGCCAAGACCCTCTTTCGTAAAGGTCGCTACCGATTCGTGATGGCAGACCGTCGGACGGACCTAACGACCAGAAAACGCCTCTCCAGTCAGATAGAGACAAGCACTCGGACCTACTATCCACTCATGAAGCGTCGACCCATCCGAGTCACCTTGATATCGACAGCGATCGGTCTACTACTGGCTCCGTACGCTTATCTTATTTGGCAGGCTATCTACGCCTTTAACCTCTATGACTTACAGGCTGTCGCCGTCGTCAGTGTTCTCTGCCTGACCATCGGCTACCTAATCGTCATGCAGCGGACCAACTCGAAGGGGTGGTGGCTAGGCATTATTAATCTGCCGTTTGCGCTACTCTTCGACCTCGCTCTCTATAATTGGTCGATGCTCGCTTTCGAGTTCGGCGAAGTGAACTGGAAGGGCCGGAACGTCTGCTATCCGGTTATCGAAGCCATCCCTCAATCCGAGTTCTCTAAACTGATTCCCTGACCCGAAAAGGTTCAGTCGTGAGTCTCGGACGTCCTATGGCAAATGTGCCGAGTAGATGGTTCATGACTTGCTGTTGGAGAAGATGCTCAGGTAAAGTACCGCTGACAAAGGGTATAGCGAAGGCTTGAGCCAGAAGGTGGTAAGCGCGGCGGATCATATCATACTGCCGGGAGGTACCTAGCATCTGTTCGGCGTAAGTCCCCTCTTCGATGGCATTTTGGAGTACCAGGCCGTACGGGGCATCAACGATGACGATACCATTTGGTAAGAGTGGAGCACTCGTTGCGGCATCGTACTCAGCAGCCAATATGGGTATGTCACTCTCAAGAGCTTGCCGGTTACCGCTCAACACATTTGCGGCAATGGCAAGCCAACTCGTGTCGGCAACTACATCGCTCCCTTCTCCCAGCCATCCGGTGACGAGCTCCCCTGTAGCCGCTCCAAGCATCCGAGCCATCTTGAGTGCAGCCCCACACTGTTGCCGTTCACCAAGCTGAATCTCCCTGGCCAGTAGACGTGCGGTAGCAAGCCGTCCGCAGATTGGATCGGTGTCGGTAGAGCATGTGGCTACTTGGACATCTCTTCCGAGTAGTGCCAGCTTTTCAGCCAATAACTCAGCTTGTCTGGTATTACCAGAGTATGAAGGTCCTTCAACTATGAGATATTGCGGTGGGCTTGGCTGCTTCATGGTGCGCAACGTAACAGGAGCAACAGACTATGGCTGTATTAACTCACAGCAGATTAGCAATAGCAATGGCCTTACGGGGAGACGGTTGGTGCTGTGGGAGAGGCTGTCACTACCTGCTTTGCTTCTTTGCTAGGTGCCGTTATCGGGGAGACGACGATGGTGAAGACCGACCCGTGATTGAGGCGGCTCGTAAAATCGATCCGGGCGTTAATAAGAGGAGCGAGCTTCTGAACGAGGTAAAGCCCCAGTCCTGTTCCTGAGCTTTCGCGGGTTCGGTAGTCCTCAGACCGGAAGAATTTTTCAAAGACATGTTTTTGATCAGTCTTGCTGATACCGATGCCGGTATCCTTAACGGTAAATATAACTCTGTGGGCTTGATCTTGTTCAGCTGTGACTGTTACGCCGCCTTTTGAGGTGTATTTGATTGAGTTGGTGATAAAGTTCTGAAGTATCTCTTCGATATAGAGTTTGTTCGTCTTTAGGGGATCGATCTTGCTCAGCGCCTTGGTGGTTAGTCTAAGGTTCTTCTTGGCGGCCTGGGGCTGATAGTTTGAGTGAAGTTCATCGAGCAGCCGGTAGATGTCGACAGGCTCGATATCATCTTTACCTATCCCTCGTTCTGCCCGCGAGAGCGTCGAAAGATCGTTGATCATTTTGGCTAGGAAGAGTATCTGCTCATGCGAGTCTTGAAGGGCGTCAGTGATAATCTGACGCGAAACTTCCTTCTGTTCAAGCAAGAGTGCGTTAGACAAGTTGCCTTCAGCGATAGCGATCGGCGTACGTAGTTCGTGGCTGACAACGGCAATAAATTCGTCGTGCTCTTCTTCGAGTGTTTTCTCTTTGGTGATATCGCGCATGATAAGAATATAACCGCGCTCGCCACGTCGCTTGTACCCGAGGTTGATAGGCGAAATGTTGATATAGAGATTGATCATCTCCTTGTCCGAGAAGGCGTGTTTCAAGTCAGTCAGCACCTTATTGCCAGCCAACCCTTTTGCTAATTTGGTCAACTTAACCCTAGAGCCACCTGGATCGCGCAGGTTTAGAATGACATCTACCGATCGTCCCGTTAGGTCGGCGTTAGTATCGAGCAGGTTTAAAGTGGCGGCGTTAAAGATACGGATTGTACCATGCTCGTTAAAAGCGATGACTCCGTCACCCATGCTGTTTATGAGGGTGACGAGACGTTCCCGCTCGAGTTGCTCCTGTTCTCTGGTTTTTTCGAGCTGACTTCCACGAATACCTATGATCTCGCGGATATAGGAAACGAACATTGCGATAAAGCCGATGAAGAGTGATTCTACGAGGATCTCTGCCAGCATATCGTTCGCTAGACCAGGGTGCATAAAGCGCCACCAAATGATACTGGTTACAAAGATCAGCCACGAGAGAATTAGTGCAGCTCTATTGAAGAAGAGATCGGCGACGATGATCAGCATGAGCCAACCGATCATGAAGATGCCGTTGTTGTATCCGGCAACGAACACGCTAATGATCAGACCAAGAATCGTGAAGCCAACGACATAGACTTGGCACCTTCGATTGGTGGTTGGTCTGACAATAAACTGGGAGACGCTGATGATAAGAAAGCCGACAAGTGAGACCCAGTATGCCCACGGATGGAAGCTGATCGAGCTAAGTTCGTGGTACTTGATGAACGTGGTAATAAGAATGGGTATGAGCGAAAAAGAGACAGCCACCGTCTGGAGGATGCGCGACATTCGTTCGTTTAGCTCCAGGAACGAATTCATGTAGTCCATAACTATAGCTATTATGTCACGAGAGTGGCCTAAAGCATAATCACTTTAGCCGAGTGGATGGTAGGTTTTGAGGAGGCGACGCTTAGCTAAGTAATCGGGCACGAAGCTGGCAACTTCCTGCCAAAATTCCTCGCCGTGATTGGGATGGATAAGGTGGCAAAGCTCATGGCAGACTACGTAATCGATCAGCTCGTCAGGTAGCATCAGAAGCCATAGGTTGAGACTGATCCTGCGGTTTGTCGTACAACTCCCCCACCGCGACTTGGCGCTGTTAACTCGAACGGTCTCGTATCCCAACCCGCGCTGTTTGGCCCTGTCGGCAACGTATAACGGTAACAGCAGTTTGGCTTGACGGCGGAGGGCTTTCTTGACAGCGGCAGTAACGACATCCTGGACCTCCTTACTCTCGGCTTCAAGCCATCCTGGGTACTTAACGAGAACTTTCGATTCGGACGTTCGTGACTGGACCGACGGGACGTCAGCGCGCAGCAGTGAAAGAGTGTGATGTTTGCCGATCAGCTGGCCGTCTCGAAAGATAACCATGTCACTCTTCTGCTGGATACGCTGTGTCCGGAGTCTGTCCCGCGACGATTCGATGAAGCGTTCAACATCAGGAAGATACCTTCGATGAGGAGCGGTGATTAGCAGGGAACCATTAGTGTTAAGGCGCATAATGATGCGTCTAGCTCGGCTGTTGAATCGGACTGTGATAGCCCCAAACTCTTCGTCATTAATGACGAGATTCTTCATGGCCTCGCACGTTTATCGGTCTGGAGATGTCGAAATGAGTCCGTTTCGGTGTCGTTTTGGGGTGTGGAATCGGGGCGTCTTTCAGACTAACCTCACCGTTGGTTCGTGGCCTCTCACCGTTCTCTTTTTCCCGGTCACCATAGTAGAGGCGGAGTATCCGAGTGTGCAAGGCGTGAGCCTGCGTGCTGTAGGTGTGTTTGCCGCTTATAACGACGTACGGTTCGCTGTTTTGAGAGGTTGGTGGTGTGAGGCGCTTAGCGAGTTGGTTAAAGGTTTCTTCATCAAGGACCGGCATCGAACTCTCAGGGGTATGAACTCGTCGTCCAGCTCTTGCCAGCGAGGTATCCGCGTCAGTCTGGACCCAGACGGTTAACGTCTGGTAGCCCGCTTTACGAGCCGACTGGATCAGTTCTGTACGTTTGCTGCGACGACTTGAGTTGGCGTCATAGATGAAACTGCGGCCAGTTCGGAGGAGCTCCTCGGACATGAGGTGGGCTAGACGATCTACTTCCTCACTCTCGGCCTCAACTGGCTGCTGATCGCTCGCGATGGCGTAACGAATTGCATCCTCGCTGACCCGGGCTAGTTGATGTGTCTCGGCAAACTGCTTAGCAAACCACGACTTCCCTGCACCCGGAAGTCCGATCAGTATATAGAGAATTGGTTGTGGCAGATCAAACTGTTTCATTTGTATTTCAGTATAGCAAATCAAGGTATACCTGTCGTCTGGAGGGGCACTTTATTGTATAATCACATCTGTATAGGGGCATAGTACAACGGCTAGTATAAAGGTCTCCAAAACCTTAGATCGTGGTTCGATTCCACGTGCCCCTGCCATTAGAAAGCGTTTTACACAAATGGACTTGACTGATTTGATAAGCAGATTCACTCTATATGCAAGTTAACTCAACAGGAATAAAATAATGCTCTTACCAGGCCAACCATATCCAGAACATTTAGTACCAGGTACATATTTTCCTAGGTTTCTACCTACGGATGAACGCGGGCCCATCGATGGACGGATCGATCACTTAAATGCTACGGGGAGCGGAAAAGCTCGAAGGGCTCTCGCCGCCTTTGCCCTGGGCGAGTACCGCGATGCAGTTAGCGACCCTGGAAACGAAGTATTTTCAGATGAAGCAGTCCCCCACCGACCTGATCCTTGGAATGGGCCTATTCCTGCTGCAATTTGGACAAATGAGGCATTTTGGGAACTTGACTATGAGCAACGTGCTGAAATCGAGGCGATGACTGAAGAAGAGGCCGGAGCTGTCTTGGAAGAGTTGAGACTGGAAGAGCTGCGACAGAGAGCTGAAGCGGAAGCAGAGCCACTAGCCGCGTAGACCAAGTGCGATATAATCCGGGTAGCCATGTTAATCACCAGCCCTCAGAATCCTCGGATTAAAGAACTCGTCAAACTCAAGAATCGTCGCAAACGAGATGAACGAAAAGTCGTCTTAATTGAGGGCTATCGTGCTGTGCTCTCTGCCCTTGAAAATAACTTCAAGCTTAGCGAAATCTACTACTGCCCAGACCTTTATCTTGGTGAGAACGAAACAAAACTGGTGGAGCTGGCCATCAAAGGCGGTGCCAAAGACTTTCAGACAACCAAAGACGTCTTTATAAAGATCGCCTACCGAGATAGGCCCGAAGGCATAATCGCTATTGCTCCGCAGGTACACCATAAGCTGGAAGACCTTAAAGTTGATGACCACTCCCTCTTTTTAGTAGCTGAAGCCATCGAGAAACCGGGTAATCTCGGTACGATGCTCAGATCCTCAGACGCGGCCCGCATTAGTGGTGTAATAGTCTGTGATCCGAGGACTGACGTCTATAACCCGAATGTTGTCCGGGCCAGTATCGGCACTCTCTTTACTGTGCCGATTGTAACGACGAATACTGAAGAATTTGTCCTATGGAAAGATAAGCATGACATCACAACCCTGGCCACGACCCCGTCAGCGACTACTATCTATACCGATGTCGATATGACCGGCAGGGTCGCCCTCATTTTAGGTACAGAGCAAGTTGGCCTTTCCGACGAATGGCTTGAGATGGCTGATGAAAAGATCCTTATCCCGATGTATGGTCAGGCTGATTCGCTCAACGTCTCAGCAGCGACAACCCTCGTGCTCTTCGAGGCGGTCAGGCAGCGACGACTCAAGGGCATTCTGAGCTAGGTCACTCCACAACCAGGTAGTCAAACGTATACGTTGTACTGTTTGTAACTCCTGAGCTAACTCCGAAACTGGTGGTGAACGTCGCTGCCATTGAGCCTGAAACGTATATCTGCCTGGCTGCGGAGGCGGCGTTACCAGTGCCGACAACGATAATCGACTTCGGCGCATTCGCGGAACCAAAATGGAATGTGATTGTAGTGTCGCATGTTGTTGGCGAGCCGGTACTCCCGGTCGTTATCGTAAACGAGCCGGCGGTGTCTGTTGAACCGGCAGTAAGTGCCGCTGTGTCTCCGGTGCCTGTGCCGCAGTTAAGCGGGTTTGAGATATTAGGAGGAGTTGTCTGAGTCGATTCGAGGTGAGTATTTGTGAGATAGAATGTAGCAAAATTGGTTGAGGATGGGCCACTAACAGTTATGTTGGCGCCAGAGGTATCAGCTGTAAATAAGGGAACGCCTGATCCGTTTTCGATTTGGAACGCTGTTGTTGAAGCGGTCGAGTCTTCAAATATGGCACTTCCGTAAACGTTAAAGGCCATATTGGTAGTATCCGCAGCGAGAAGCGGGACCCCAGTACTATTCTCAATCTGAAGGGCCGTCGTTGAATTGGCTGAGTCCTTAAACAATGCAGATCCTTCGTCATCTAAGTTGGCGCCTGGAGTATTCGTGCCGATGCCGAGTGACGATAGGTTGCCACTGTAGAGGCCAGCATCAGTTGCTAGATTGGCAACCTGACCGGCTGTTAATGCAGTTGGTACGACGGCTACTTCACCGAGATCGCCGGTAAAGTTGGTGAAGTTATTATCGTGGCCCATCCACCATGAACCGGTATAACCCTGCGGAGAGGTGTCGGCTGTATTATGTGCTACCAGGTTACCGTCGAGATAAAGATACAAACCGGCATTTGATTCGGTCGCGACCGCCATGTGCCAGTTACCATCGTTGACTGTCGAAGGGCTGTTGATATCATCGTTGCCGTTGATTGAGCTGAAGATTCTGGTATGCAACTTCCCGTCGTTGCCAACGTAGAGTTCTCGGTCATAGTTTGAGTCGACATTGTCCCGGTCACCGATCAGTAAGCCCTGGTTCGAGGTCTTAAATAGTGCGATCTGGGTGTATGTAGTTGGGCTGGTAAATGAAGTGGCGGTGGTGATAGTGCTGGTGTTTGGAGCATTGAAGCTCATGGCGGTATGCCCGGTTGCGCACGAGAACGGTCCTGGTGTTATGCCTGTTGTTACATTGGATAAGGTTCCAGTGTCATTATTGCCGGAACTATCAGCAGCCGTCCCACCCGAATCTTCGAGTTTCCAGTAGGCTGATGGGCTGAACGTCATCAGATAGGTCCCATAGTTAGCGTAGTTGCAGCCGCTGGGGGTGTTAATAACCATCGTATCGCCTGAACTGACGATATTATTTGTAGTGTCGATATTGAACTGCGTACCCCCCGAAGCATTTTCGACTTGGAAGGCGCTGGTGCCGTCTACGTTAGGTTTGAAGAGTGCGGTTCCTTTCTCAGTGATCGATTGCAAGCCGCTGTTGATACTGATCCCAGCACCATAGATTGATGTCGGATCGATCTGGTTGATATTGCCAATTGTTACTTCCTGAGCGTTCGTTGCACCCAAAGAGACTATGGCTGCAGTTGAGGATGCACTGACGTCTGTAGCGGATATGTCATCCCAGTAGTGGGTCTCTGTCGTTGCCGAACCGAAGCCGAGTATCAACCAGCCTGTTGTGACACCGGCAGGGTCGACACACGACCAGGTAACATGCGTCCACTGTGTCGAACTGTCGTTCTGAGCCGCAGCGTCACAATTGGTGATACCAAATGTAAACGCCGTGATCGGTGCGGCCGTTGTGGCAGCCTTTACCCAGGCACTAAAGACGTACTGGTGAAAAGGCGTCAGGGTAAAGTGGTTGGCCTCTTGCTGCATAAATACGTCGCTGCCTCCGCCGGTTCCGAATCCGGTCTGGTTCATGCTACAGCTACCGGTGTGGGCGACTGTGCAGTCCTGAGTAAGCGTAAAGAAACCGATATAGTTATTCGACCAGTCGTTTACCTGGCTAGCGGTCTCAAAGTCCCAGCTACCCAACGTCACTCCGGTAATCGCACTAGCTCCTGTATCTAACGACACGTTCCCCGCAGAAGTCGTCGATGAGTCACCACTTATAATCGAAATGGTACCGCTTGCACTTGTAGCAGCACCAGTCAAAAGAGCCATACCGCCTGTACCCGCTTGTATCGTGGTTGCGCTGGTGGCGTTGACCGAGCCGACAGTCACATCCGAGGCTCCCCCTGTACCGACCTGGACTACATTTCCTCCGATCACCGTCGACTGTCCATTTTGAGTTATGAGCGAATTTCCAACTAGCGTACTACCATTAAACACGGCCAAGCTTCCTGTAGTCGCGCCGGAAGCCGACAGATTACCTGTGCTCCCGACAGTACTGTTAAAGATATTATTCACATTGGTAGTAGCTCCAGGGGCGGCGGGGGTACCCGAACCCTGAATCGTTTGGAATGATGACCCGTTATAGTATTCGAGCATATTGTTTGTCTGGTTGAAGTAGAGCTGACCGGCCGTCGGGCTCGACGGCTGCTTGGACGGCTCAACAACGACCGTGTTCGTAACTCGAAGGGTGCCGTTTACAGATACGGATTGGTCAGATGGGCTTGAGGTCGTCGCAGTGTTCGGCAGATTCTTTAGCGGAATACTGACGGCATTTAGGTTGCTTCTCTCAACAACATAGTGATTTGTCGCCCGTATGAGGAAAAATGCAACCAAGAAAACAATTGCTGCAGCAAGTAGCCCGAATCCAACCATTCTGACGAGGAGGCTATTAAGTAGTGGCTTCGGGATAGTTGCCTCACCGGTATGTGCTGCAAAGTCAGTAAGTGGCGCCTCATCAACTGGGGTATTCTCAACCTGTTTTGGGGTTAGAACAATAGGCTCTGATCCAACCGTCTGAGCCTCTTTTACCTCTGTCGAACTCGTCAGTTTGTCGCCATTATCTGGCAACGGCGAATCGCCCATTTCCTCTCACACACCTGTCTGTTTTTTAAGTATTTATTTTTGAAAATATACTCCCTGTCATTATAGAGTGCTTACGCTCTAAAGTGCAAGAAGTTTTTAGGCGGTCAAAATGAGGTAGACGGCTCCGAGACTGACCGCCAGCACAACGACAGTAACAAGGCCGACTGAACGGAGGTTTCTGGTAATGGCTTTGGCTGAAAGTGGGTTGCGTCCAATGGAGGTGATGCCCGAGCGAGTTGCGGTGTAGAGTAAGGCGAAGATACTGATGAAAGCAACTAGCAGGATGATAGTAGCCAACATAACTCTGACAACTGAGACGGGTTTACCGGCGATGGTGTTGGCTAGGTCCTGGATAAACGGCGGTAATACCGAACTTGATAGAGATTGATAGTAAGCGACGTTTATCTGAACAGGTACCTGTTCAATGTGGACAGTCTGACTGTGACCGGAGCTGTTGATAGTCCGAGCGACAGCTGTATTCGAGTTAAAGGCCGCGAGAGCCGTTCCGACTATCTGGGTGCTCGAGGTAGCCTTCATACCGACTCCGTCGATCGGTGAGCTGGTGATCTTATCGCCGACTTTCAGCTTTCCGTTTAAGTCACTGACGAAGACATCCGCCGTCCCGTTGATAACCACTTGAGTCGTATCGCCTTTCAGTGAGAGTTGGATAAGCGGATTGGCAGCGATGACTCCAACGATCCGATCTGCAGAACCGGAGTTAGCGAGCTGAACGACGTGCGAGCCGTTGGTCGTAGTGCTAACGAGAGCACCAGGCACAAAGTTGTTGGGGCTGCCTTGGATCGTGAAACCCTGAGAGAGGGCGGCATTCTGGCCGACAGAACTTGCCCATGCTGCGGCAGGTACGATTAAGGCCAACGACAGAGCGGCAACTACAGTTATGGCTCTGTAGGTTACGCGCCACTTCTTAATACGATGACGGGACTTTATGATACTCAACTATACCCCACCAATTGGTCGATTTGTATTAAGTGTAGCATACGGCCTTGCGTGAAGTACGTGGTGAGTGTGTTAAGTACGTCACAATCTGTTCTTCCCTATTTCTGTTGACTATTTCATAACATAAGAATAATAGCGTAGTGATTCATTCATGCTACACTAGATATACAAAATACAAAGCGAGACTGTAGTGATACGGAATCACGTGCAAGTCGTGAGCTGTGCCGCAACGGTGAGCTGCTACGAGCAGTAAGCCCGATACATATCACTGACAGTACGCATATACCTTCCCGAGCAGGAAGAGGGGTGTATGGAGAGGGATAGATCTAGTTCGGAAACAGCCAGACGGTATCAGCACGCGCTGAGCGTTCTCGGCCCCTTTGAAACCTCTCCTCTTGACCGCGAACGCGCCCTAACAGTCTCCGAGAGATCACGCCTCTGTCAGGCAGAGGCAATTGCACGTGATCGAGAGAGCTACGGTTATGTCCGCGATGCGACTGCCGACTATGTCAGGACCCAGATCAGGACCTATAGTAGCGAATCGGTTGGACTGCCGTTCGCCAATACTATCAATCTGACCTTTAACGGACATGAGTTGGTCGACCAGAAAGGCGACTCCCAGCGTGCCTCACTCCGTCATGTGGCGATCGGTGCTCACGCTATGGCGGCCGCTGATCCTGACTACAGTTTCTACGCCAAACGAACGGTCTACGACTTCCAGTTCGTTACTCAGTTAGAGTCCATGATGCGAGATAGGGACACGCCTATTGGTACGGTGATGGGTTCGGTTTCACCGTGCGAGATAGAGGCCCAACGTCATGCTATCTCGATCGGTATGTTCCCAAACAGAGAGATGGCTGTGGTTCAGTATGCCCGTAAGGCCAGCGACTCGACGCTCGAGTTGGTAGCAGTATCACTCGATAGGGCCAACCCTGGCCTGATCAGAGAATTTTTGGCAAACCACCGGATTGAACTGCCAGATGGGACCCCGGCAGAGGATGTCCTCGGCTACTCGTTTACTGCCCAGGCTGACTCACCTCACGCCTTTCGCCAACTTATACAGGGAGATGTCGATAGGTTCGATGCCTCTCTTGAAAAGACGTCCGGCAAAGAGACCAAACAGGGCCAATTTGCTGAAGATCTTACGGATCCAAGCACTATTCCGTGGCATGAACTGGGTGACTTGGTCGATAACCAGATGGCCTTTGAGGAGGCCTTGAGTTGGGCGGCCATGAAAGAGCCACGTCAACTTCACCCACTCATCCGACAGCATGCCGAGGCTGCACTTAAGACTGTCAGGCCAGATGGGCGACCCCTGCTCAACGAGACAGAACAGATGCGTATTCGGAGGCTTCTTGAAGCGGGGACGGTTCACGTCTCTAACTTGGACAATGCCGAGGCGTTTCTCATCCTCAAGAGCATTCAGGATACAGCCGTTGACGAAATCATTCGACGGCATATGGCGGGAGATCATCAGATTGTACGAGTCATTCAATCCTCGGCCGCTTCGGCTGATCCGTCGGTTCAGATCTATGTGGTGGCCGGAGGTGGCAGCATCGGCATTAGCGGGGCTCAAACGCATCTTCTTATGCAAGCCGCTGCTGAAGCCGCTCAGGCTGGTCGCTATGCAGCGGCCTGCGGTAGCCGAGCATCGTTCGGCGAGGGCTCACCAGGGAGTATCTTTGACCCGGGCCAGTTTAGCGGAATTGTCGGTAAGATCATTCGAGGCGAGGATACCAGTTACCTGGTTGCTGACAATGCGCCACTTGTCATGAAATACGGCAAAGAGAAGGTTCACTACGGTAACTGTGACTGCTGTGGAGACTTTGATGAACTGGGCCCATGTGCTGTCTGTAACACCTGTGATACTCTCGACCGGATGGATCCTGGTTATATCGATAAGGCCAAGGCTCGCCGGCGAGCTACGGAACTGGCAAGAGCCGCGCTGTAGAATGGGTACATGACCGAGTTCCAGAAGTCAGTACTTAACGTTGTCAGCATGGTGCCATCCGGTAAAGTCATCAGCTATGGCCAGATAGCTACATATCTGGGTTCTCCGCGGGCCGCGCGGCAGGTTGGCTGGGCCATGCGTAGTCTTGAGGGTGCACCAGATTTCCCCTGGTGGCGTGTTCTAAATAACCAGGGCGTTATTACCATCAAGGGTACCCAGCATGCCTCCAAACAGCTTCAAAAGGAGATGCTTGAAGCTGAAGGCGTAGAAGTTGGCGATGATTATCAGTTGGACATGGCTCGCTATCGTTTTTACCTCAACTGACACAAGCTGTGTTGCTTGAGCAGATGATGCCGCTTATACTTACAGCTAAGATAGCAGAGAGGCATTAGGTGGGAGGATGGGTGTTTTTGGTGCATGTTAAGACGTAGACAACTGAAACATACGTTGTCCCACCACATCAAGGGCGCCCATGATATGGCCGAAGGGCACGCCTTTCGAGACTACGCTCGAAAAACGGGATTAACCTATCTTGGCCATATGAGCATGTCCCGAGAAGAGTTCGAGCTGGTCCGTGGTGTGACTCTGTCCGCCTCCCATGCCGATAATCACTTTATTGTCGGTACGTACGAGGGTTACGATCTCACGGTTTTGCGGCGCAAGGTTCATCTGGATCACCCTTTGCACCAGAGTCGTGATTTTGGTTGGACAATTGCCCAGCTGGATCTGCACAGCGAAACACTTCCCCACTTACTGATTATTTCGAAACACCATGAGCCAATTCTATTTGAGGATATTCGCCTCAAAGCTCCAACCCACCTGATTCTTGATACCCGGCTACTGCCAAACCAGGCATTTAACGACCACTTCATTGTTCTGGTTAGGATCGAGGAGATTGATATTATTCTGGCAATCTTACGCTCTGAGCTGCTTGATATCTTCGTCAAGCACTTCAGGCACTTTGACGTCGAACTTCTCGATGATAGGCTATACGTCTACGATAAGCGCCCAGCTGTAACGGCTCACAGCTTAAAAGAACTCCTAACGGAGTCCATATGGTTGGCCAAGTATATCGAAGAGAGTGTTCTTGGTAGTCTTAGATAAGAACTACTTGTTTTTGTTATTCTTGTTTCCGCTCTTGGTCTTGATCTCTTCGTGCAACGTGTACTGACGGAGATTGGAGTTATACTTGCGAAGAGTTAGCTTATCGGGGCTGTTTTTGACGTTCTTAATAGTCTGGACACGATGCTTCTTGTCCACAGTGCATTGGAGAGTGATAACCTGGACGTTACCCTTCTTCTTAGATTTTGTCTTCTTCGGCATCTGTTATAGCTCTCTGTATTTAAGCATCCTCATTCTAGCAGAAAACCCCCCTGGAGACAACCGTTTCGTACCTGTTATCTAGCTTGCCATTTCATAGTGTAAGTGGTATGATATATACAACATATAAGGAGCTCAACTCGTATGTCTATCATGCCAGGTGAAGGTGGAGATGAGTTAGGTCCAGATGAGCTTGCCGCTCGTGGCGTTGCCGAGACGGTTCCAGATATATATGAGGATGACCCAGGAGCTCTTGAAGCGCTCCGCGCTGTACCTCTTGGTGGTGCCTCGGGGGTTATAACTGCAGAAGGTGAGCAACTCCCACTACCAGTTGGTTCTGAGCGAAGACGAAGGCGCAGGATCCCTGGCTGGGTCTACCCGGCTGTCGGTGGAGCAGCTATCTTGGTGGGGGCTGTGGTGGCCATTCCGGTAGCCGCAGGCAGTGGCGGCCATCACAATTCAGCTGTTAAGCATGTTGCGACCTCAGCGCGGCGGACAGGTGCAAAACCGACGGACTCTGCTCAACCTACTCATTCGGCGCCACATCGTCACCGGCGCCACGTGACTGGTGGGACGACCACAAGCGCACTACACCCGTACGGTCTTACAGAACCCCAAAGTTCAACGTTTGCGTCTGTCAGGGGCGCTGCGTACGATATGATCCGTACTGGCCCCGGTCAGATAAGCGTGATTGCTTCGGACAATGGTGGGCAGACTCCGGATCTTTTTGCGAGCTATCTGCAGACCGGCGACACGGTGCGCTGGGCGCAGTGGCGCGAACAGAATGGTATACCATATGTCCAAGCTTATGGAAAGCTTGCGTGCCGAGGCGGCGCGGCTACAATCACGTCGATGACTCGGATGTCGTCCACGCAGGCTTTTTCACCGGTTAGTGTTGTGGCACCGAATAGCCCGGATTGTGGAGGTAACGTTCTTAAAACTCCGGGCCTTGCCCTTAACTTAGCCTTATTGGCGGCTCGACAAGTCATCCCTGGTGGACCAACACAGTACTTCCCTTCTCTTCAAGCCTACAAACTAGGCTAATCCCCAAGTCCCATATCGAGACATACGCATACCATGCGCAGAATTTTGCATTTCTGTTAAATATCTCTCATGATATTTACAGACAGCTAAGGAGGCAAAGGCATGTCGATTGGGGAAGCTGGCCCGGACGAAGTTCTGAAGGGTGATGCTGGGGTAGAAGGTGCAGAGATAGCAACGGATCGTGGTTCAGGCGGCGACCAACCCGACAGTGGTGATCCCCAACTGGGCGAAGCTCGTACAGCGGAGATAGCGGGCGGTGGCCTCACGGCAGACGCAGATGGCGCAGTACCTGGGTCTGGTGAGGCCGTGGCAGGTCCCGGTATGGTACTGCCAGATGTACAGCCAGTAACACTAGGCAGGATGCCCAGACATGAGAGACAGAGACCGAGATGGCTTCTCCCTGCTGCAGCGCTTGCTGCGGCGGTAGCCGTCGCGACCGTAGTCGTCATTGCTCTCCCTCACAGCGGCAGTAAACCAGTAACTGCTCACCTGTCTCAAGGTGGCAAAATTCCGACGACCGCTCCATCCCGTTCAGGCGGAGCACAGCATTCGTCACCGGGGAATAGTAACGGTCTTGGGCTTCCAGCCATGCCCCCTTCTCCTGAGGGCGTGACTCATAACGGTATTGATCCGGAGACAATTGTTGCCAGATCAGATGGTAGCGTGGTGACCTACCAATGGCTTCCAGGTGGTGCGGCGGTTGCCGAATATGTTCAGGCACCAAATGGTGTGGTTGTGGAGAGAGCATGGAACTCAAACGGGACCGTAGCTGGGAATTACCGGCTATCTTGTAGCGGACCAAATGTAATGGACTCACAGGAGATAGGATCTGGGAGATGGACTCCGCCGTTCAGTGTCGGCAGCGTAGCAAACGCTTGCGCCAACGGTCTTACACCCCTTGCTTACGCAAGGGGTTTTGCTACCAGTAATCAAACAGCTTTTTATGTACAACAAGCCGCCTAAGATAGGCGGCCTTATTCGTTAAACATGGAGCCCCGAGTGAGAATTGGACTCACGACCTCAAACTTACCACGTTTGCGCTCTACCACTGAGCTATCGGGGCAAAATCCCAACCAATTTATCCCTTAGTTTCTTATTATGATAATATACCGTTAACACACCGTATTGACTTTTTCTACGATAAGTTCCAAGAGACCCAGATATTGTAACTGTTATTTTATAAAATTGCGAGGCCTTTACCCCAAGTCTATTGGTCCAGTAATCAAGTACTGCTTGTTCGTCAGTATCTGAGAAAATTTGTAGCCCGAAACGGAGATCTTTGAGCGCGACACCACATAATTCGATCAGGAACCGAATGAAGACCTTCATAAGTTCCGGGTCGGTATTACCGAGGCGGACAGAATGCTTGTTGGCTTTATTGCCCTCTCCCCAATATAACCCAATACCTAGTCCGTAGAGCTCATGTTCTTCGGGGGTTTCTGGAGTTTTGAGCTTAAACGGATCACCATTAGGGTTGTGCTTGTAGTAAATCGCGTCACCGATTGATCTGCGTTCAATGCCCCATTTATTCATATGATACACGACTTTATTAGTAGAGCACCCAAGCAGATCAGAGATCTCTTTCATTGAAAGTCGCCTACTAATATATAGGTCTCTAAGTACGGATTCTTTAATCACAATTCTAGTATACTACCTCCTTTCAAGGTAACTGGTCTACTCCTATAAGATAAATAAAAAAGAGTCATCTTAGTTATGACTCCAGAGTTTAAAATCATGGTGCTGGGGGAGGGATTCGAACCCCCGAAGGCATGAAGCCGTTTGATTTACAGTCAAATGCGTTTGGCCGCTTCGCTACCCCAGCCTGTTAAATTGGAGCCACCTGTCGGACTCGAACCGACGACCTGCTGTTTACAAAACAGCTGCTCTAGCCAGCTGAGCTAAGGTGGCAGTTACAGGGGTAATTCTATCTGAATTTCCCTGTTTTGACAATAACTACATTACCACTCGGCGTGGTTGCTGGACCCTTTGGGTAGTTGGGGCACTTGCCTTGAGCTTTTCGATCTTCTCTTTTAACGTCTTGGCTTTCTCGTTTTCACCTATGCGTTCGTAGGCGTCTATGAGCAAAGCAAAGGTTTGTGGGTTTGGCTCTAAGTGGACGGCTCGCTCAAGTGATTCAACGACTCGCTTCTGGTTACCGAGCTTTTCCTGGACTTTGGCGTAGGCAATATGTCTGGCGGCTAAGTCGTCCTCCATCTCTAGCGCACGCTCAAAGGCATGGGCTGCGTTTTGGTGTTGCTCGGTCTCATAGTAGATCAGCCCCAGGTTATGAAGGCTGGAGGCCATCGGTTCAATGCTCTGGGCGATTTCGAAGCATTCAATGGCATCGGCGTAGGCTTTCTGCTTGGCGTAGAGGATACCGAGACGACTATAGGCCATCGCGTTTCGCTGGTCGGCCCGAAGAATCGTCAGAAGAGCCTTCTCAGCGCGCAAATACTTCTTCTCACTAACACCTATGTGAAAGTCCTGCCAGAGCTTCTGGAGGCGCCCACCGGTCTTGGCCTGCATCGGCTTAAGAAGGTGGGTTGCCCTTGTGCTCGCGTAGAGAGCCATGATGCCTGCCAAAATAACGAAGATAATAGAGTACATAGACCTCTTAATTATACCATCTCAGAGTGAGAGTGCGAGATAGGTCAGCTGTGCTTTGATATTACCATTGGCTACAAGCCGGTTGGCCACCTCCTCGGCTAGGTCGATTTTGGAAGCCCAATTGAGTGTTTGGGGTGATGTTTTAGCCTTATGAAGTAGACTCCGGGCCATCTGGACGACGAGTTCCAGGATTGTGAGTGCTCTCTCCCGATCGTTCCCCAGGTTACCGACTATTTTGAGGCGATCTAGCTTGGAACCAAGTAAAAACTCTTTCGCAACTGCTGCTTGATTGCGATATTCGTCGAGTAGCTCTTTATCCTGAGCCAGTAACGAGGCCAGCCCGATCCTACCTCTTGAAACAAAGAGGATCTGTTGAATAGCTTCTTTGGAGAGCTTTGGGTACGTCTGCCTGAGAAAATCTTCGAGCTGGGCGGTCTCGAGAGGGTAGATATTAACTTCCTGGACGCGAGAACGGATGGTCGGAAGAAGCTGTTGCGGTAGATGCGAGAGTAGAACGAAATGCGTCGAAGAGTTTGGCTCCTCCAGCAGCTTCAGAAAGGCGTTTTGAGCTCCAAGCGACATAGTATCGGCACCGTCGAGAATGAAAACTTGGTCTTCGTCCTGCTTAGCTCTGCTCGCCCGATAGAGGTCTCGTATCTGTTCGATTGCGATCCCCTTCTTTGCTTCAAGCGGCTCAATAATTCGCAGCCTCAACTTTGAAAAGCCACCCGTTCTCGTGAGCCACTTCTCTGTGACATAGCGCTTACCAACCCCGCGAGGTCCACTCAGCATAATGGCCTGCGGCAGATCTCGGGCTAGGCTGGTAAGCAGGGTGGCCGTCTGAGCGTGGAGGATAGGATTATCGTCTTGCATCGAAGTCCTTTAGTGCCTCTTTTAGATCTTTTGGCATCGGTGCTTCAAAGACCTCCCGCTTGCGGTTGGGTAGGGTTACCTCAAGAGACTGGGCATGAAGAAAGAGTCGTGGCACTTTCAGTTTGCTCCCGTAAAATCGATCACCGGCAATTGGGTGACCAAGATAGGCCATGTGAACTCGTAGCTGGTGAGTCCGGCCGGTCTGAGGCATCAATCGTATCAGCGTGGCATCTTTAAACGATTTGATGACTTCATAGGCTGTTTCGGCAGGTTTGCCCGAAGAGTCAACCCTGAACGTCTGTGGCTTCTTCGGATTTCGCTCTATTGGTAAACGAATGATGGCTTTGGGCTTATCAAGGATTCCTTCAACGAGTGCCACGTATGTCTTTTTAACTTTACGCTTACTAAACTGAGCCTGTAACCATCGTTTGGCTGTCTGATTCTTAGCGGCGATGATCACACCTGAGGTGTCGCGATCAAGCCGATGAACGATCCCGGGCCGATTGTTCGACTGCTCCTCATCGGTGAGTGGACGTACAAAATCGGCGACGGTTGGCTCTTCATTTAAGACGCCCTTACTATGAGTTAGAAGGCCTGGTGGTTTGTTAAGAACAATCACATCTGCATCCTGATAGATGATCGGTATATCGATAGAATGATCAGTGCTTTCGGGTACCTCGACTATCAATGTACCTTCTTGCAGGAGAGCCGAGCCCTTGATGGGCTTGCCATTGTGTGTGACCTTGCCGTCATGGAACTGTTTGCTCCAGAATGAGCGAGTGTAGTCTGTTAGCTGTGAGGCGACAAAGATATCGGCTCGTATCCCCACGGCATCCGGAAGTATCTTAAGAGTCTGCTTCATCAATAGATCGTAAGCCAACGGCTTGTTGAACTCGGTGAAGAGTTTTGTCGGCTACTGCTCGCATCGCTTCCTCTGAAGCATGCAACTTATCTTCAACTTCCTGATCGCTGATATCGCTTAGCCGAGCTTGGAACTCTTCCAGGAAAGCTCTTACTTTTTCGGCAACTGCTGACTTCAGTTCACCGTAACTTGTCTTGCCACTCCAGTCTCTGAGAGTCTCGTTGACAGCTGTGTGTTCGAGTAAGGCTAAAATCTGTAGCAGATTACTTATGCCTGGCTGTTTCTGATAGTCAAGCGAATCGGGTATTAGTGCCAGAGAGTCTGTCTCGGCGCGCATGATCTTCTTGGCAGCGGCTTCGGGATCGTCGCTGAGAAATATGACCCCGTTGCCAGTCTCATCACTCTTACTCATCTTTGTGGCAGGGCTGAGCAGATCGCGAATGCGAAGATCTTGGTCTTTGGCGAAGAAAGCATGCTGTTTAGAGACGGGCTGTGGGACAACGAAGAGTCCGTCAGGAAAGACATCTGAAAACTGTCTATTCATCCGCTCGGCAATATCGCGGGCAAATTCAAGATGCTGAGTCTGGTCCTCGCCTACCGGCACGTAAGCAGCTCCATATAGCAGAATATCTGCAGCCATGAGAACAGGATAGTTGAAAAGACCGACGCTGATTCTGTCTTCCTTAAGCTTGGCGGATTTATCTTTGAATTGAGTCATACGGCTCATCTCGCCGAATCCAGTAAAACAGTCGAGTATCCAGGTCAACTCGGAGTGAGCTGAGATATGGCTTTGGCGATAGAGATAGAGGTTGGGGTTATTAATGTCCAGGCCTGCTGCCACGAAGATTCTAACGTTGTTGATGGTGCGCTTATATAGCTCACGGTGGTTGATGGGAGTAGTAAAACTGTGAAGATCAGGGACGAACATATTTATCTGGTATTCTCCAGCATGATGGTTGGCCATATCTACCATAGGCAACATTGCTCCAAAGTAGTTACCAATTTGAAGGTCGCTATTTGACCGAATACCGGTTAAAATCGTCTCTTTTGCCATCTTGTCACTATTATATACGCTATAAGGATAAAGACCACCGAAAGCCGGTGGTCTTTATGTCCATCTACTGAGTTACTAACACTCACCCAATGCGAGCAGGTTGTCTGACCAGTCGCTGTCAGCTCTTGTCTGGACAAACTTATTGCCCTCACGGCTTACGTTGACAAAGCAATACACCGTCTTGCCGTGATTGCTAACATAGGCCTGATTGTTCCTTTCGAGATAGGCTACCATTTCAGTACGGCTATAATAGCCAGTGGATGGTCCGTTCGGACCGTTATAGACCCACCCGAACCTTGTTATACCCTCATGCGGATTTGCGTGATTGCCGTTGTCCTTGTTGATGCAAACAATACGAATTACCATAGTAGAAGTTTCCTTTTATGCTTTACAGCGTTAACGTGATTTTGATATAATATAAAAGCACTAAACTTTGCTTACCGGCAAATTTATTGCTTCCGAAATGACTCGTTTGCGCGGGTCATTTCTTCATATTGACATATTTCACATTTCTCCCCCTTTCGTTACTTAAAATGGTATTTTGCTTAAATCAATAAAGTCGTCTGCATCAACGGTATCAGGATCGTTATCGCCGGGCTCTTCGGTTGGAACAACTTTTTCTTTTAAGGTGATGACAAATGCGTCACCATCACCTTCCTTGTTGATGCCAATCTCAGATAATTTAACGACCTCGAAGTCAGCATAGCGGCCAGCGTACTTGGCAGCGTCAAGTGAGTTCACATCAAAAAAGCTACGTGCTACGATCAGCCCGCCATGCTTTTCGTTAGGTATCCGGACCGCAAGACCAAACTTTGGAGCGTTAGCACTGAAGTGCAAACCAACTTTATTCACTCCCTTGTCGTAAAGAATAACTGCCTTGTGGTCTTTAGTGATACCATATTTATCTATAAATGCACGCGGCAGGCCGAAGGATTTGTTCTCTGTAACTGAGATGAAAGCCCTACTTCTTGTACCGATGGCTTTGAATACTTCAAACGTCATTTTTATGGCACTCTCTCATGCTTCTTATTCTAGCACAATTCTTCGCCTTGTAGTACTTTTATTTCAATTGTAGACATTAACACAACTTCGTGGTGTCTTGTTATTCTATTTAGGCACGTAAATACAAAAGACCACCGCAAGTTTGGGTGGTCTTTTGCCTGAGGAGCTCTCTTAGGATTAACGCTTGGAGAACTGTTCGCGGCGACGAGCGCTCTTGAGCCCATATTTTTTGCGTTCTTTCTCGCGTGAGTCACGCTTGAGCAGGCGAGCTTTCTTAAGTGTTGAGCGAAGTTCTTCGTTCATTGCTGAGAGCGCCTTGGAGATGGCTAACTTGCTAGCATCAACCTGGCCCGAAACACCACCACCTTTAACGTGGAGGCTGATATCGTACGCACTCTCCTTACCGATCAGTTTGAGTGGCTCGAAAAGCTCTTGGATAAGCTTCTCGTTATCAGCAAAGTAGGCGTTAGCGGGCTTGTCGTTAACCGTGATGGCTCCTTTGCCTGTACGCAGGCGAGCTTGAGCGGTAGCTTCTTTGCGCCTTCCTAAACCGTAAAAGTAGTCATTCTTAGCCATTCTTTGCTCCAATCGTTACGGGCTGTTGGGCCTGGTGGTCATGCTCTTCGCCCGCGTAGACTCTGAGCCTGGCAAGACGTCCTGGGCGCAGCTTGTTCTTCGGTAACATACCCGCCACAGCGTGAGTGATAGCTTCAGCCGGGTTCTTGTCCATAACCTCTTGGAGTGTTCGCTCTGAGAGGCCACCCGGATAACCGCTGTAGCTATAGTACATCTTATTGGCGAGCTTATTACCGGTGACTTTCAACTTCGAGGCATTCACGACGATGACGTAGTCACCACCATCTATATGAGGGGTGTAGGTTGGCTTGCCCTTACCGTTTAAATAGTCAGCAGCTAGGCTGGCAATACGACCGAGAGTATCTTCCGAGGCATCAATCACGTACCACTTTCGATCGACATCAGCTGCTTTCTGACTGTAGGTTCGCTGCACCATTACTTCTTCTCCCCTGCTTTGACAGCCTTAGGAGCTTCTTTGACCGCTAGGTCATCGACAAATGAGATCCGGGCCAGCTGGGCGTTGTCGCCAACCCGCTCAGTCGTCTTCTTGATCCGTAGGTAACCACTCGAGCGATTCTTTAGCTGCGGGGCAATCTCATCCACGAGCTTGTGGGCTGCCTGAATGGTTGTGACTTTGCTGATGATCTGACGACGGTTGTGTAGATCACCGACCTTGGCCTTGGTGACGAGCTTCTCAACATATGGACGGAGCTCTTTTGCCTTTGGCAAGGTGGTCTCAATAGAACCGTGCTCGATAAGAGCCGTGGCCAAACCTTTCAGAAGAGCACGACGCTGGTCGCGATCTCGGTGAAGGTGTCGTCCTTGGCTTCCGTGGGCAGGCATTTTTTAAAGCTCCATCTCCGCTAGCTTCTCTTTGACCTCATCAAGAGCCTTGCTACCAAAGCCCTTTAGCTCACGCAGTTCCTCGTCGCTCAAAGTAACTAGGTCCTTGATAGTGCGGATCTCGTTGTTGAGCAAGGCGTTGGTGGTACGGGCTGAGAGGTTTAGGTCTTCGATCGGGGTCAGAAGCTTGTTGTTATCCTCATCGTCTTCAGAAGCGACTGTCAACGGCTGAGCGGCGTCGACGCGAGTCTGGCCGGCTAGTGCGGTGTATTGGTTAACCAGAATGGCGGCCGCCTCTTCAAAGGCGTCCTTTGGAGTGATTGAACCGTCAGTATCGATAGTCAGGAAGAGCTTATTGAGGTTGGTGGCTTGGCCGACACGGGTATCCTCAACTTTGTAGCGAACACGCTGAATTGGGCTGAAGAGAGCGTCGATTGCGATCATATCGCTGGTTGGGCGAAGAGCGGTTGACTCCTCGACAGTGCGATAGCCGCGACCAGTCTCGACAACCAGATCCATGACCAGCTCGGTCTTCGGATCGTCGATAGTGGCGATGTAAAGCTTGGGGTTAACGATCTCAACATCAGCGTTGGTCTTGATGTCACCGGCGGTAACAGGACCGGCGCCCTTCTTGATGAGGCGGAGAATCTGAGGCTCTTCGCTGAAGACACGGAAGCGGACTTGCTTGAGGTTGAGCATGATATCAACACCGTCTTCCTTGACGCCCTTGATGGCCGTAAATTCGTGAGTAATACCATCGATCTTGAAGGCAGTAATGGCAGCGCCGGCTACGCTTGAGAGTAAGACACGGCGTAAGCTGTTGCCCAGCGTCATACCATAACCTGTGTGGAGCGGCTCTATGACAAACGTAGCGCTGGTGGCTGAATGTTCGTCAATCTGCGCGAGGGTTGGGTTATGAATTGTTTTTGACACAGCGATTATCTCCTCATTACCTTAACGTGAGTAGTACTCAACGATGAGTTGTTCGTTAATGTTTTGCTCGGCTTCTTCCCTTGTTGGGACACCGGTGATCGTAATAGTCATCTTCTTGGGTTCGCACTTGAGCCAACTGAGGCTCTGTTGGTTGTCGCTGAGCGTCTTGCTGACCTCGCTGAAGTAAGTATTTGACCTACTCTTCTCGCGGACAGTGATAACGTCACCAACTTTGACACGTATAGATGGAATATCGACGCGACGGTCATTCAGCATAAAGTGACCATGCGAGACTAACTGGCGGGAGCCTCGGCGGCTGGTCGCAAAACCTGCGCGGAAGACGGCGTTATCGAGACGCTGTTCGAGGAACTGGAGCAAGACTTGGCCTGACTGGCCCTTCGTTCGGCTGGCCTCGTTCATCAATTTAGCGAACTGCCTCTCGAGGAGACCGTAGATACGGCGAACTTTCTGCTTCTCACGGAGCTGTTGAGCATAGAGGCTCTGCTTTGGTTGGCGTGAACGGCCGTGCTCACCAGGGATATTCGGCTTCTTAAGCATGATCTTGTGAGCTTTCGGATGAAGAGCGTAACCTTCGCGACGGCTCTGCTTGACGATGGGTTTACGGTCACGGGCCATGATTAGACTCTCCTCTGTTTCGGTGGTCGGCAACCACCGTGGGCCACGCCAGTTATATCTCGGATGCTCTCGACTTGGATGCCAGAGTTGTTGAGGCTACGGATAGCAGCGTCGCGTCCGAGGCCTATACCCTTAACGAAGACGTCAACGATTGACATGCCGAAGTTCTGCTTAGCGGCTTGAGCGGCCTTGTCGCTAGCTACCTGCGCAGCGTAGGCGGTACCTTTTTTGGAGCCTCTAAAGCCACAGCCACCGGCGCTGGCAGTTGTCAGGACATTGCCATTCTTGTCGGTAAAGACGACGATGGTATTGTTGAAGCTGGCCTGAATGTGGACCTGACCAGATGGGACAGAACGCTTGGCTTTCTTCTTCCGGGCAGCTGGAGCAGTAGCCGGTGCTGGTGCAGCTGTAGCTGTGGTCGCAGTAGCAGTCGTCTCTTCGGTCGTGGTTGTGGTGTTGGTAACTTCTTCTTCAGCCATGATCTAACCTGTTTACGTCTTTGAGGCTACTTTCTTCTTAGTGCCACCAACCGTGATCTTCTTACCGCGACGAGTGCGAGCATTCGTCCTGGTACGCTGACCACGTGATGGGAGGCTGTTCTTGTGTCGGAGGCCTCGGTAGGCATTGATGTCCTTGAGGCGTTTGATATTAGCAGTAACAACTCGCTTGAGTTCACCCTCAACAGTGTAGTTTGCGGTAATCTCATCACGAATACGAGTCAGTTCGCTCTCACTGAGGTCCTTGACTCGTACTGTCGGGTCGACTTTAGTAGTCTCTAGAATACGACGAGCGTATGCTGGCCCAATACCGTAGATATAGGTCAGTGAGATCTGAACTTGTTTCTCAGTTGGGATGGTAACACCTGCGACACGTGCCATTTGCTAATCGTTATCCTTGACGTTGTTTGTGACGAGGGTTGCGCTTACAGATAATGTAAAGCTTCGCCTCACCGCGGCTATTGCTTCGTCTTACGACTTGGCAGCTGGCACAAATTTTTTTTGCGCTTGCACGAACCTTCATGGCGCTCTCCTCTCTTGTTACGTTGGATTATTTAACCTTTGCGGTAGGTGATTCTGCCCTTTTCGAGATCGTATGGACTCAACTCAACTACAACGCGATCGCCTGGCAGAATTTTGATGTAGTGTTTTCGCATTCTTCCTGCGATAACTGCCAGGATGATATGACCATTTTCGAGCTCAACCTTAAAGGTGGTGTTTGGTAACGACTCTACCACCACTCCTTCAAGCTTGATAACCTCTTTAGTATTGGTCATAAACTACGTGAGGTATTATAGTCGTTTTTAATCTGTTTGTAAAGTAAATTAACCAAACACTCACATAGGGCGTTACATCTAGTTTAAACTGTCGAAAAATGATTGTCTAGTAGCCTTCGTCGTAGGCTACCATGAGGGCCCTGGAGTGAATCAGGCGAATCGTTTCAAGGGTGACGGCGACGACGATTAGCAGACCCGTACCACCAAGTGCGATCTGCCTGTTAGCGGCAATCTGGAAGTAGCGGACGAGAATAAACTCGGTGATAAATGGCAGAACTGCGATAAGACCCAGTGAGAGCGAACCGAATAGCATCAATCTGTTGACGGTTTTCGAGAGATACTTCTCGGTCTGCTTACCAGGCCGGATATTGGCGATAAAGCCGTTCTGCTTCTGGAGGTTCTCTGCGGCGTCTTTTGAACTGAAGGCGATATTGGTATAGAAGTAGGTGAAGATGACAACCAGGAGGAAATACATCAACGGATAGAGATACGCTTGGTGACCACCTGTAGCCAGGGATTGGTCAGATGGTGTCTGGAACCAGCTCACCAGCGTTGTGCCGATGTGATCGAGATAGTGACTCTTTGCGGTGGTCAGCAGTTGTCCCACGAAGCTTGGCAGGGCTAAGAACGAGACGGCAAAGATGACCGGGATAACACCGGCGGTGATGAGCTTGACGGGCAGAATACCTTCAACACCACTATAGGTCTGGTTGCCTTGGATACGCTTGGCGTAGCTAACCCGGATAATGCGCTGAGCTTCATTGAGTTTGACAACGCAGTAGATGCTGATCAGCGTCAGCAGTGTTAGACCGGCCGCTAGACCCAGCCCTTTAGCACTCACCGGCATTGTAAACCAACCAAAGACGCTTAAGTGGCTGCCTTTCGGGAAGAGCGCACTGGCTAAGATACTGGCGGTGTTTGGCAGCTGGGAGACGATACCCGCGAAGATAACAAGTGAGATACCGTTACCAAGCCCTTGTTCGGTGATCAGCTCACCAAGCCACATAAGAATCATGGCGCCAGTCGTCATTGCCCCGATCATCAGAACCCACTGCAATGTTGTGGTATGGGCTGTGATGTCGATACCTAAGTTAGATTGCAGCGTCGATTGACGAAGAATAAAGAGAAAGCCGATCGACTGTAATACGGCTAGGGGGAAGGTAATTATACGAGTCCACTGCTGGAGTTTCTGTCGACCTGTCTCCCCTTCTTTGTTGAGCTCGTCGAGCCTCGGGATTGCCTTAGTCAGCAGCTGGATGATAATGGAAGCGTTAATGAACGGCGCCAACCCAACTAACATGATCGAGAAACTGGTTAGTGCACCGCCGGACAGTAGATTGATGAAGCCAAGTAACTGCCCGCTGCCGTTATTGCCATTAATGACTGAGTTTAGAAGAGTCTTCAGCTGAGTGTGGCTGGCGAGTGGGATTGGGATATGAGAGAGGAAGCGGTAGACGACTATCAGCAACAAGAGCAGGACTAGACGCTTCTGCATGTCTCGGCTCTTGAATGATCTGATAATGCTATGCCAGTTCACGCACCCTCCTTACTTTAGTTGCGAGTGTAACTTACTTTTTCTCTTCTGTCGACTTGGCCGTAGCCTTCTTTACAGGGGTGGTAACCTTCTCGAATGAACCACCGGCTGTCTTAATGGCTTCGATAGCTCCTTCGCTCGCGGCTTGAACTTTAACCTTTACGGCTTTCTTCAGCTCACCTTTCTTGATGATCTTGACGAGATGGTACGGTGAGGCAATAAGACCCTTTTCGGCCAGTACATCGTTATCGATTGTGCTGACGCCGAGTGACCCGAGCTGTTCGGTGTAGACGACTTGGGCTGGGACTCGGATGCTCTTAAAGCCCTTCTTCTTCGGAATACGTTGCATAAACGGAGTCTGACCGCCTTCAAAACCGGCCCGAAGTTTCTTACCCGTACGCGCCTTCTGACCTTTGGTGCCACGACCAGCAGTCTTACCTTGACCGGCTGAGATGCCGCGACCGACACGCTTGCGGTTTTTTGTAGAGACTACTTGCAGTTCATGTATCTTCATCTTTAAGCCTCCTTGGTCGCCGTCTTCTTGGCGGCGGGCTTCTTAGGGGTAGCTTTCGCCTCAGGCTTCACCTCTTTCGAGTTGCGTGTAGTAACCCACTCATCATACGGGACCAACATCTCAAGGGCCTTAAGAGTGGCGTAGGCGCAGTTAACCTTATTCGTCGAACCGAGCGACTTACTGAGTAGGTTGCTGATACCCGTTAGTCCGACTATCGAGCGGACGACACCGCCTGCGATAAGACCGGTACCTGGTGCTGCTGGTTTGAGAAGGATATGGGCTCCGCCGACCCGGGCCTCAACTTCGTGGGGAATAGTGCCCTTGTAGATCGGTATAGTCTTCATATCTCTCTTGGCTCGCTCGACTGCCTTGGTAACGGCACTCTGGACATCGGCGCCTTTGGCAACTCCGATACCGATACGGTTCTTCTTGTCACCGACGGCAGCGAGTGCCTTAAAACGGAAGCGACGGCCACCGTTGAAGACGCGCGCAACACGATCAATGTTGATCACATACTCTTCGAAGATCTTCTCGGCTTGTGGCTGTCCGCCTTGACCTGGCCGTCCACGGCGCTGATGTTGTGATTGCTGTTCGTCAGCCATGGCTAAAACTCCAGTCCTTCTTTACGTGCGGCGTCGGCAAGGGCGGCAACCCGACCGTGATATTGTTTGCCATTACGGTCGAATGTCACATTATTAACGCCCGCCTTCTTGGCTTTCTTGCCGATATCAGTTCCAACCCAAGTAGCCCTTTCCGTCATGGTGCCCTTTGCGGCACTCTTGTTGGTGGTGCTCGATGCGAGGGTCTTGTGCTTGGTGTCGTCGATAACTTGGGCACTTATCTGGCGATTTGAGATAGTTACTGTCAGACGAGGGCGTTCAGGAGTACCCATCACGCGCGAACGGATGCGTCGCTTGCGCAAGAATCGGTTAAATAACTTGTGTGCGTTCGTATTCATCTTACTTTGTCCCTGTCTTTCCGGCCTTACGGATAATCTTTTCACCCGAGTACTTGATACCCTTGCCCTTATACGGTTCAGGTTTGCGTAGAGCTCGGATGTCCGCGGCAACCTGACCAACAAGTTGCTTGCTGATACCCTTAACGGTAATTGTATTCTGGTTGACGGCTACTTCAACTCCCTCGGGAGTGGTAAAGGTGACAGGGTGAGAGAAGCCTAGGCTGAAGTTCAGAGTGTTACCGCCACCACTGACCCTGTAGCCAACACCGCTAAGACGCAGCTTCTTCTCGAACCCGTCTGTTACGCCAGCGACCATGTTGGCGATAAGGGTGCGAATCAAGCCGTGCTGGCTTTTAGCAACCTTCTCATCCGACTTGCGATTGACAACGACGCTATCACCTTCAATGGTGACTGTTACGTCCGAAAGAACTGGCTGGGTCAGTGTGCCCTTTGGTCCTTTGACCGTAATAATACCCTGGTCGACCGTGATTTCCACGCCTGATGGGATGGCCACTGGCAGCTTTCCGATTCGACTCATCTTAAATTACCTCTTACTTTCCTAATATACTTTACAGATTAGTTCACCGCCGAGGCGCGCTTTGGTAGCTTCCTGACCAGTCATGATGCCATGGCTGGTTGATAGAATAACCACACCACGACCGCTCTTAACTCGTGGGATGTCGTCGGCCTTGGTATAGTACCGGCGACCCGGCTTGCTGAGGCGTTCGATCGAAGTTATGGTGGCTGTTCTGCCTTCTTTGGCAATGGTGATCTTCATATCGTTAACTGGCTTGGCTTCAATAACCTCGACAGCTTCAAGGTAGCCTGCCTTAACCAGTTCGCGAGCAATCTGCTCTTTCAGGCGGCTGTATGGGAGGGTGACTTCGCGCTTACCGACGTTGATGGCGTTGCGGATTCGCGTGAACATATCTGCGATTGGATCTGTTGAAAGCATAGTCATCGTTCTACTCCTTACCAGCTAGCCTTAGTAACGCCTGGGATTTCACCCTTGCTGGCATGTTCTCTGAACGAGATACGGCTCAACCCAAAACGTCTCATGTAGGCTCGCGGTCGACCTGTCTCCGCATCACGGTTCTTAAGACGCGTCGGTGATGAGTTGCGTGGCAGGAGGGCAAGGCCTTCCAAGTCGCCAGCCGCCTTTAAGGCTTGGCGGCGTTCCGCATACTGCTCATGCATCTTTCGGCGCTTTAAGTCGCGAGCTATGTTAGATTTTCTTGCCATCAGTGTTTCTCCTCTTTCTCGAACGGCATCCCAAAGCCTTCGAGCAGTGCCTTAGAACTGGCGGGTGAATTACTACGAATTGTAAACGTGATCTGTAAGCCGTGTGGAGTGGTGGTGTCTTCGAAGCTAAGCTCTGGGAAGACGGATTGTTCAGGAAGGCCTAGGTTGTAGTTGCCTGAAGCGTCGAATGACTTATTTGGCACCCCGTGGAAGTCGCGGACTCGAGGTAGGACAACACTGATCAAGCGGTCCATAAACTCATACATCTGGGCATCTCGTAGTGTCACACTGACGCCTATTCGGTTCATGCCTTTCCGGATCTTAAAGGTAGCAATAGACTTCTTAGCCATCCGATCGATTGGTTGTTGGCCAGTGATCTTGCGCAGGGTATTTACGACTACTTCGTAGAAGTGCTTGTCGTCCTTGTGTTTGCCGATACCGACGTTAATAACGATCTTCGTGAGACGGGGCACTCGGTGGATGTTGTCGAGCTCAAGCTTCTTTTGAAGATCGGCAGCTAGTGACTCTTTGTAAAGAGCCTTCAAGCGTGGAACGTATGCTGTGCTTGCCTTAGCCATTACTTGATCTCCTTGTTGTCTGCTTGTCGATAGACACGAACCTTCTTGTTGTCTTTGCCTTTCGTCTCGTAGGCAATTCGGCTGCCCCTGGTCTGCTTAGAGGGATGGACGATAGCCACCTTGCTCAGTGGCACTGGCTTAATGATCTTTTCAATCGAACCCCTGCTGGTCGTAGCATTCGGTTTAACATGCTTGGTAACGATGTTAATGCCCTCGACTTCAACCATCTGAGTTCGTGGATAGACTCTCAAGACTTTGCCAGTCTTACCCTTTTCACGGCCGATCCGAACGATGACCGTATCGTTCTTCTTGATTCTGAGAGTGATAGGCTTGTTCATCTTAGAGTACCTCCGGTGCGAGCGAGACAATCTTCATGTAACCCTTCTCGCGTAGCTCACGTGGGACTGGCCCGAAGATGCGGGTTGCTTTCGGCAGTTTATTCTCATCGATCAAGACAGCGGCATTATCATCGAATCGAATGGTTGAGCCATCTTTTCGCTTAATCTGCCGTGTCGTTCTGACTACGACAGCTCGGACTACTTTCTTCTTCATGCCGCTGGCTGGTAGGGCATCCTTAACAGAAGCGACAATGATGTCGCCAACACCAGCATAGCGACGTCGGGTACCACCGAGCACACGAATGCAAAGCAGGCTCTTGGCGCCGCTGTTGTCAGCTACTTTTAATCTGGATTCCTGTTGGATCATTCCTCACCCTCCTCGGATGATTTTTCGAGTACGTTACCGGTTTCGAGGACCTTAGCAAGCTTAAAGTGCTTGGTCTTGCTTATCGGACGGGTCTCGACGATCTCAACCTTGTCACCATAGTGAGCTCGGTTCTTTTCATCGTGAGCCTGGAACTTCTTCGAAACAGTGTATTGTTTGCGGTAGAGTGGGTGTTGCTTGCTGCGGCGAACAGTAACGACAATCGTTTTGTCTTGAACGTCTGAGCTTACAATCCCAACGAGTCGACGTGCCATTACTTGTTCTCCTTAGTGCTTACTTCTCGTTGCACGGTTAATATACGGGCGATCTCCTTACGAGTCCGTGGTAGTTTGCTAAAGTTTTTCAGCTCACCCATCTTGTGTGAGCGACGAGCTTCTGCTAAGTCACTTCGCAGAGTACCCACGGTCTTTGCTAGTTCATCGGCCGACTTGGTGCGCAGATCTTTGGCTTTGCTCATAGCATGGCCTCCCCTTCTCTGACGATGAACTTACAGCGGACGGGCAACTTATGGGCAGCCAGGCGCATTGCCTCACGGGCCTGTTCCTCGCTGACTCCGGCCATCTCAAAGAGGACCGTACCGGGTTTCACCTTGGCAACAAAGTACTCAGGGTTACCCTTACCGCTACCCATCTTGACGTCCTGCGGCTTGCGAGTAACTGGGGTGTGCGGGAAGATACGGATCCAGATCTTGCCACCACGTTTAACGTAGCGGGTCATCGCCTGTCGGGCGGATTCGATCTGGCGGGAGGTGATGCGCTCAGCGTCTTGGCTCTGCAAACCATATTCACCAAAGGCGATATAGTCACCAGTAGTGGCAACACCTTTGATCTTGCCTTTGCGCACCTTTCTGAATTTAGTCTTCTTTGGTAGTAACATGATCTATTCCTCTAACCGTCGTTCCGTTCACCTTTATAAATCCACACCTTGACACCAATAACTCCATAGCCGGTGATCAGGGCTGGGGTGTACGCGTAGTCGATATCTGCTCTAAGGGTGTGAAGAGGGACCGAGCCCTGGATCTCCTTCTCGCGTCTGGACATGTCTGCGTTGTTCAAACGGCCAGCAACCTCGATGCGGATACCCTTTGCGCCGGCGTTCATGGTTGAGGCGGCCGTGGCCTTAACGGCGCGTCGGAAGTTGATACGGCGCTTGAGCTGGTGAGCGATGTTCTCGGCTACCAGTTTGGCATTTAGCTCGGGTCTCTTGATCTCCTCAATATTGACACGGACTGGTTTCCCCATGATCTTCTCAATATCGGCACGTATCTGCTGGGCGCCAGCTCCACCGCGTCCGATGACAACACCTGCTTTTGAAGTGAAGATGGTGATAGTGACAAGATTGGGTGAGCGCTCAATGTCTACTTTGGCGATAGTCGCACGGGTGTCAAAGCGCTTTTCAATGTAGCGGCGGACCTGGAGGTCGCGGGTCAGGTTGTCGGCGAAAGTCCGTCGGTTGTCAGCGAACCACTTTGAACGCCAGTCCTTAGTGACCTGCAGTCGCATGCTGATAGGGTTTACTTTTTGACCCATGACCTACTCCTCTTCCTCTTTCTTGCCGCCAGCCTTAGGAGCTGCCGTCTTCTTCTTTGGTTTCTCTTCGCCGGTCAAGGTGACCCTGACATGACTGGATCGCTTCAAGATACGGTGGGCACCACCATGAGCAACTGGTTTAAAGCGACGCATCGTCGAACCACCGTTGACCTCAATCCCGGTAATCTGCAGACTTCCTTCGGCAAGGCGGTGGTTATAGACCGCATTTGCCTTGGCGCTGGAGACAACCTTATGAAGTGGTTTAGCGGCACGTCGTGGAGTGTGCTCAAGAATAACCAGGGCGTCAGCGACACTTCGCTTTCGAATCAGAGCAGCAACCTCGGCTACTTTACGAGGGCTTATGCGAACTCCTTTAGCGGTGGCGACGACTATCTGGCTCATCTCTACTTTTCCTTCCCGCCGTGCCTACGGAATTTACGTGTTGGCGAGAACTCACCGAGTTTGTGACCGACCATGTTCTCAGTGATAAAGACCGGCACATGGACTTTGCCATTGTGGATAGCGAAGGTATGACCAACCATCTCGGGTGAGATTGTTGAAGCTCGCGCCCACGTCTTGACGACGGTACGATCATTAGCACCAAGAGCCGCCACTTTCTTGGCTAGCTTTGGATCTATGAATGGTCCTTTTTTCAGTGATCGGCTCATATACCTATCTCCTCTTTCCTTCTGAGCGGCTGCGCACGATGTACTTAGTCGTTGTCTTGCGGCGCCTTGTCTTGTAACCAATAGCTGGTTTGCCCCATGGGGTGCGTGGGTGTCGACCGGGTCCGGTCTTACCTTCACCACCACCCATAGGGTGATCAGCCGGGTTCATAGCCTTACCATGAACAGTTGGACGCCAGCCCATGTGACGTTTACGGCCAGCTGAACCGAGCTTGATGTTCTGGTGGACCTCATTACCAACAGTACCAACGTGTGCCATGCACTCTTCGCGGACCCGACGAACTTCGCCGCTCGGCATACGTAGAAGTGCATACCCGTTCTCACGAGCCATCAGTTGGACCTTGGTTCCGGCTGAACGGGCGATCTGGCCCCCTTTACCCGCCTGAAGTTCGACGTTGTGGACGAAACTGCCAGCAGGGATGCGGCTAAGCGGCAGACGGTTACCGGCTTCAATGGCCACGTTCTTGCCTGACGAGATAACTTGTCCAACTTTGATGGAGTTGTGAGCAATCAGGTAGTGGTACTTGCCGTCCTGATCTTTAACACGGGCAATGCGAGCAGACCGGTTTGGATCATACTCAATGTGCTCGACGGTGGCAGTTGTATCAGGAGCGAGCCGGTAGTTAACAACGCGGTAGAACTTTTTGTTGCCATTACTGCGATGGCGAACGGTAATCTTACCAGTATTGTTGCGGCCGGCATGTGATTTCTTAACGCGAAGAAGCGACTTAACAGATGTCTTGGTGGTAACGTCGTCAAAGTCCTGGCTGGTCATACCCCGCCGCCCTGCAGTGGTTGGTCGGTACTTAGTTAGAGCCATTACTTCTTCTCCTTCTCTTCAGTGCCGTCGTTGAAGATGTCGATCTTGTGCCCTTCGGCCAAGGTGATGTAGGCTTTTTTGCGATCGGCTCGCGTGGTGTTGATGCGAACACGAGTACGGTTCTGGACCATTGAACGGACTGGCTTGCCCTTCTGGATAAGCGGACGCACGTCTGTGACTTTAACCTTGAATTGGGCCTCAACAGCCTTGGCGATGGCTGCTTTGTTGGCGTTTTTAGGGACGACAAAGACGTAGGTGCGCTGGTGTGAAGTCGCGTAGCTCTTCTCGCTAATGTGTGGGATAAGGGTCATGTGTGTTGCTTCCATGGTCTTACTCCTTAGCTCCTAACCAGCCGTTAACCATCTCAAGGGCCTTCTTGGTAATCAGGATCTTATCTGAATTGAGGACGTTAAAGACGTTCAGATAATGAGCATGGACAAGAGTGACATCCTGTAGGTTGCGGCTTGAGCGGATCAACTCAGCAGTTTTATCTGGAACGACTAGCAGGACTGTCCGGTCGGCACCGTGCTTAGTTAGGTGAGCAACCATCTCCTTGGTCTTGCCGGTGGTCTTGAGCTCGTCGATGACGACTATACGTCCTTCCTTAGCAGAGAGTGAAAGTGCCTGCCTAAGAGCAGTTCGTTTGGCACTGGTTGAGAGTTCTTTGCGGTAGTTTTCATTACCAAGTGGGCCGAAGATGACACCACCATGGCGCCAAAGTGGCGTACGGCTGGAACCGACACGGGCCCGTCCGGTGCCTTTCTGACGGTGTGGTTTGCGTCCGCCTCCGGAAACCTCTCCTCTGCGGAGTGTCTTGGCAAGATTAGTTCGGCCGTTTGCTAGATACGCTTCATAAGCAAGCTTCAGGAGTTCGTAGTTGGCAACTTCAACCCCGAAGACTTCTTTGGGAAGTTTCGTTGTCTGCGCCGTAGCTGTAGCTGACGTGGCCATTACGCTTTGCCTCCCAGAATAACAATACCTAGACGAGGGCCTGGAACAGCGCCACGGAGTCCCACTACACCGAGTTCGCTGTCGACGAGAGCGACTTTGAGGTTTTTAACAGTTACCTGCTCGCCGCCCATCTGACCAGCCATCTTCTTGCCTTTGAAGATCTTCTGTGGGTACATCGAGCCAATCGAACCCGGCTTGCGGTAGTTCATTGATCCGTGTGACTTAGGGCCGGTGTTGAAGTTGTGGCGCTTAACGGTACCGGCGAAACCCTTACCCTTGCTAGTAGCGGTTACGTCGACCTGGTCGCCTACTTCAAAGACCGTAACATCAAAAGAGGTGCCAACTTTGGCATCCTCTTCGTCGAGCTTGAGATCTCTGAATTCGCGAATAATCTTTGGGCTCACCTTGGCGTTCTTGACATGACCTGCCACTGATTTACCTAGGTGCTTGTCATCACCAAAACCGAGTTGGACGGCGTCATAGCCATCCTTTTCGGCAGTCTTGAGCTGTGTAACAGTACATGGGCCAGCTTTGATCAGCGTTACAGGTACGACAACACCATCCTCAGCGAGGATTTGAGTCATGCCGATCTTAGTGCCGATGAGCGCTTTCATTACCGTCCCTTTTGTTCCCTTTATTGAATGAAAAAACTTGGTATCACGTGGTTTCCTCTCTGTTACAGGGCGGAGGACCTACTAAATGTACCAAGAAGTTCAACGCGTCTTTAAGCTTGTATGTAAAACTTCCTGACAATAATAACAGATGGCACTCTCTGATGTCAACAGCATTGATGTTGGCTATGTTTGTAGATTTTCTCGTCGTAGAACGCAAATTTGCAACCTGGCTAATTGAGTGTATAGTATGTGGATCATGACACAACCCCCCACCTTAGAAGTTGTTCCACCAACCTTACTTACAAGCTGTGACCAACTCCAAGCAGGTGATCGGATTACGATAGTCGATCTAGATCGGGCTTTGGCAAACAAGCCACCTATATTAGGGATATTGGCTGTAGATCGCTATCATGTGCCCGTTGATCCTCGCGCCGGTCAGAGCCGTCATCACTCCGAACCTCCTCACTGGCACGGTACTTTCAACCCCTATGAGCGACTTATGAATGATAGCCCAGGTTATCTGGGCAGTCCCGTAGAAGTTCTTATAGGAGTTGGAGCTCAGGCAATCAGTATGGTTCGATTTGCACCTGCGGGTAACCTCGCCGATCGACGAGCTCGGGCTGCCGCTGAAGAGGAGGCTGCTTCACGGCCGGCTTCGAGACGACGCACGGATGTAACCGATCTTCCACCGTCAGCCATGTTCTTCTTGACGCACCGTCAACAGCAACAGTCTGAGGTTGGCTCGTAATCGACCGTACTGCTACTTGTCAGATGACGATTCCTGCTGGATTGAAGAATGTCACGATGGCAATGATAAGCAAGATGGCATACTCAAGCTTACGGTCAATCTGAAAATGCTCATGCATGGCAAAAAGAAGCCCAATGAAGAAACCGACAGGAATAGCACTAATACTGATAGCGCCAATCTGCAATGGATTGGTGAACTTAAGCCAGAATGAGGCAGCTAAGACGTAAAGTATCAGCTTTAAAAAGAAAGCGCTGTCTCGTTCGTTTGTTTTACTTTTGCGTTCTGGCATAACTCTTACGGCTATTGTAGCAGAAAAAGTTTCCTATGCTCTACTGTAGGGGTCTGCTATCGGCGGTTGTCGGTATGCTTCGAGGACTTCACGTAAATGTTCTTGGTGAAGCGGGGTCGGATCCAAACCGGATTGTGCGGCTAGGCTTTCTATTGCCCGACTCAACGGTATAACGGTGTGCGTGACTGATTCGGTACGGAGGATATCTGGCATAGAGCTTGCATCTCGCAGGGCAGGTGTTAGGTAGTATGCTAAGCTTGCTAACGCATCAGCCAGGTCATACGCAACGTGGCGTGGGTAGCGATGGATACGGTTTACCCACTGGCAGAGCTGACCTTCAATGCCATGCGCCAGTATAAGTTGGGCTCTTGTTCTTGCCATTGAGCCGAGCAATGGCAAAGCAACCTCACGCATGACTGGCCCTTGGTCCTCGAGGCGTCTATCGATCCGTGCCACTGCCTCCAAGACTGCCCGATTTGCGAGAGCGATCTCACACGAAGAAAGGACCGTCCGATGGACCAGTCCTTTCTCTTGCTCACCCGTAAGTCTATCAAACTCTGCTTGCTCAGTCAGATTGAGTTCGACGGGTACGTAGTAAGATGTCATGAAGTGATTGTCACATGAGTGTGACAATCTGTCTACATTCGTATTTCTGCGTCGCAGCCGGCTGGCAGTGAGAGATTCTGTAGAGACTCGATCGTCTTAGGAGTCGGCTCGGTCACATCGATGAGACGCTTGTGAACACGAATCTCAAAGGCTTCGCCGCCCTTCTTATAGACGTGCGGGCTCTTTACGACTGTGTAGCTGCTCCTCTTGGTAGGAAGCGGGATAGGACCGGCAACCGTAGCGCCTGTTCGAAGCACGGTCTCAACGATCTGCCGGGAGGCCTGATCGATCACTTTCTGATCGTAGGCTTTCAGGCTGATACGGATACGTTGCTTAGCTGTCGGTGTTGTGGCTACCATGTCCTAAACCTTTGTCCTCATCCTATTTTGTAATCTTGGTGACGACACCCGCACCTACGGTTCGGCCACCTTCGCGGATAGCGAAGCGGAGACCATCATCCATAGCGATTGGAGCGAGCAGTTTAACCTTGAAAGTGATCGTATCACCTGGCATAACCATCTCTTTGTCTGCTGGGAGCTCAACCTCGCCAGTCACGTCCGTAGTCCGGAAGTAGAACTGAGGCTTGTAGCCCTTGAAGAATGGAGTGTGGCGTCCACCTTCTTCCTTAGTAAGGATATAGACTTCTGCGTCGAACTCTGTGTGTGGGGTGATTGAGCCTGGCTTGGCCAGAACCTGACCGCGCTCGATCTGGTCCCTTTCAATACCGCGAAGAAGAATACCGACGTTATCGCCAGCCTGGCCTTGGTCGAGCTGCTTCTTGAACATCTCAACACCAGTTACAACACTCTTCTGAGTGGCGTGCAGACCGACGATCTCAACCTCTTCGTTAACCTTGACGATACCTTGCTCGATACGGCCAGTGGCAACCGTACCACGACCCTTAATTGAGAAGACGTCCTCGATTGGCATCAGGAACGGCTTGTCGAGCTCGCGCTTCGGCTCTTCGATGTATTCGTCCATAGCCTTGACGAGTTCCATGATGGAGTCTTCAGCGGCCGCGTCACCCTCGAGTGCCTTAAGGGCTGAACCCTTGACTATTGGAGCGTTGTCGCCGTCAAAGTCATACTTGTTAAGTAGCTCACGGACGTCAAGCTCGATAAGTTCGACCAGCTCTGGGTCAGCCATATCCATCTTGTTGAGAAAGACGACGATTCGAGGCACACCGACCTGCTTGGCAAGCAGAACGTGCTCGCGAGTCTGAGGCATAGGACCGTCAGCAGCTGAGACGACGAGGATAGCACCGTCGATTTGGGCAGCGCCGGTAATCATGTTCTTGACGTAGTCGGCGTGACCTGGCATATCAACGTGTGCGTAGTGGCGCTTCTCGCTCTCGTACTCAGAGTGATCGGTAGCAATGGTGATACCACGAGTGCGCTCTTCAGGTGCCTTGTCAATCTCGGCATAGCTCTTTGGCTTGTTGATCGGGCTTGGGATTTTCTTGGCAAGCACTGTCGTAATGGCTGCAGTTAGAGTCGTCTTGCCATGGTCAACGTGTCCCATAGTACCCACGTTTACGTGAGGCTTTGTTCGGTTGAATGTATCTGCCATAGAGGGTAGATCTCCTTAATTTATTGTAATTTCGTTAAACAATTGGCGTGAAATAGTACACCCCACGCTGTATATGCGCCTATTATACGTTCTCCACCCCTATCTGTAAAGCAAATTTCTGTCACTTAGCTTTTGCTCTTTGCGATGATGGCCTCGGCTACGTTGCCGGGCACTTCTTCGTAGTGAGCAAGCTCCATTGTCGAGCTGGCTCTACCCTGGGTCATGCTGCGGAGGCTCGTTGTGTAGCCGAACATCTCACCGAGAGGTACAAAAGCTGTGATGACCCGAGAAGTTGGTCGCTCTTCCATGCTTTCAATACGACCGCGTTTGGAGTTGAGGTCGCCGATTACGTCACCAAGGAAGTCCTCAGGAGTGACGACTTCAACCTTCATAATAGGCTCGAGTAGTACTGGGTCAGCCTTCTTGACTCCATCTCGAGTAGCCAGAGCCCCCGCCATCTTAAAGGCTAGTTCTGATGAGTCAACTTCGTGGTAGCTACCGTCGTAGAGGGTGACTTTAACGTCAACGACGGGATAACCGGCGATAACTCCCCCATCGAGGGTCTCAATGACACCGTTCTTAACTGGGGTGCGGTATTCCTGAGGGACGACACCACCTTTGATCTGGTCAAAGAACTCAAAGCCTTTACCGCGCTCATTGGGCTCAAGCTTGAGCCAGACATCACCGTACTGGCCACGGCCACCAGTCTGTTTGATGTACTTCCCTTGAACTTCAACTTGCTTCTTGATTGCCTCGCGGTAAGCTACCTGAGGCTGGCCGATGTCGGCTTCAACCTTGAATTCGCGCTTCATTCGGTCGACGATGATCTCAAGATGAAGCTCGCCCATACCGGAGATGATAGTCTGGCCGGTTTCGTGGTCGACATGGATGCGGAAGGTCGGGTCTTCTTCGGCTAGTCGCTGAAGGGCCAGCGACATCTTCTCTTGGTCGGCCTTGGTCTTCGGCTCGATTGCAATCGAGACGGGAGGTTCAGGGAAGGTAATGCTTTCAAGAATAATCGGGTTGTTCTGGTCGCAGAGGGTATTACCGGTAGTGGTGCCCTTAAGTCCGACGATGGCGGCGATATCTCCGGCGGTCACTTCAGTGACGTCCTCACGATGATTTGCATGCATCCGGACGATGCGACCGACACGCTCTTTTTCTCCGGTCGAGCTGTTAAAGACGTAGCTTCCAGCCGTCAAGCGACCTGAATAGACCCTAAAGAAGGCCAACTTACCAACGAATGGGTCAGTCGCAATCTTAAAGGCCAGTGAAGCAAATGGTTCGCTGTCACTTGGCTTACGCTCGATCTCATCACCTGTCTTTGGGTGAGTTCCCCAAACGGCGCCTTTATCTAGAGGCGACGGCAAGAAGTCCACGACAGCGTCGAGTAGTTTCTCAACGATGACACCGCGTCCGTCGCCGCCGGAAACTGCGAAGAAGTCACCCGAGAGTACCGACTTACGAACGGCAATGCGAAGTTCTTCCTCGGTGATCTCGCCGGTATCAAGATACTTCTCGAAAAGGGTGTCGTCAGCCTCAATAGCTGCTTCGATGAGCATTGAACGCCATCGTTCAACCTCGTCCTTCATGTCCTCGGGGATCTCCTCAACGGTAAGCTCTTTGTCGGTGTAGTCCTTGTAGGTATATGCCTTCATATCGATCAGATCGACAATGCCGCGGATGCTCTGTTCAAAACCGATTGGTAGGTGGATCGGATAGGCGCGTTTACTCAAGCGCTGATGGATAGACTCAAGGCTCTTCTTGAAGTCACCACCGGTCTGGTTGATCTTGTTAATAAAACAGATGCGAGGGACGCCATACTTATCGGCTTGACGCCAGACAGTCTCGGACTGCGATTCAACGCCCATCTTACCGTCAAAAATGGTGACCGCACCATCCAGGACACGAAGCGAACGCTCCACCTCGACCGTAAAGTCGATGTGGCCTGGGGTATCGATGATGTTGATACGATGCTCTTGCCCCTTGAAGTTACCCTCGTCAGGCGTCCAGAAACAGGTTGTCGCGGCCGAAGTAATGGTAATACCACGCTCGCGCTCCTGCTCCATCCAGTCCATGGTTGCTTCGCCCTGGTGGACTTCACCGATCTTGTGGACTCGCCCAGTTCGGTACAGGATGCCTTCTGTCGTCGTCGTCTTACCGGCATCAATATGAGCAATAATGCCAATGTTGCGAATCTTATCTAGCGGATACTTCTTGTCTGCCATCCTATTACCTCTTTAATATTGTTTATGCTGGTTGTGCTACGTTTTCTGTTTGAAGGCTCGCAGCGTGTGAATAGAAGATACCGCGAACAGCTAGGAGCCTCGCATCTTCACCTACGAGTGGCGGGTGAAAACTCGTTTCGATTTCGCGTTCACCATGTCCTGCAAATTCTAGATTGCCTCGGATTCTTGTACCGGGCCTGTCGCCACCTATGTGACTGATCGTTCCTGTCATATTGATACCCGCACCACCAACTTCGGCGTAGGCCTGGATTGTCCAGCTGTTGGCACCTGGCTCCCCAGTAAGAGCCAGCGACTCATTATCAGCGAGGCTTTCAATTGATGGATGCATCATAAAGCTTATCCTCGGGCGAAATGTGCGAACGCACGGTTAGCCTCGGCCATACGGTGAGTATCTTCTTTCCGCTTGAAAGCGGCACCGTTCTGGTTGTGGGCATCGACGATTTCAGCAGCTAGGCGATCGGCGTACGGCATCCCTTTGCGGTCACGCGCAGCGTTGACGAACCACATAAAGGCGAGGTGTTGCTGGCGCTGACCTGAGACAGGATACGGAATCTGGTAGTTGGCACCACCGACGCGTCGGCTGCGGACTTCCATCTGGGGATAGACGTTCTTGATAGCCTTCTCAAAGATTACGAGCGGATCTTCGCTCTTAAGCTTCTTAGCGGCGATTTCAAGTGCAGTGTAGACTTGCCGCTCGGCCGAAAGCTTCTTGCCATCGCGGGTGCTCTTGTTGATCAGTCGCTGCACAAGAACGCTGTCGTACTTGCGATCAGGCATAATCTTGCGCTGGAGTGATTTGGTCTTCTTGCGTGGCATTACTTGCTCTCTTTCTTGGTACCGTACTTAGATCGGCCTTGCTTGCGGTTATTAACACCCTGAAGATCAAGGTTACCGCGGACGATGTGGTAACGGACACCCGGAAGATCTGGTACTCGACCACCACGAACGAGGACAACGGCATGCTCCTGCAGGTTGTGACCTTCGCCAGGGATGTAAGCCCAGACTTCCTGGCCGTTGGTCAGTCGGACACGAGCCACTTTACGAAGAGCCGAGTTTGGCTTGCGAGGGGTCTTAGTGGTGACCTTAATGCAGACGCCACGCTTAAGCGGTGCAGGTTGCTGGATATAGCGGTTCTTGAGGGCGTTATGAATCGTCCCCAAAGCACGAGTCTTGCTCTTGCGTAGGGCTGTCTTTCGTGGCTTGCGTATTAGTTGACTGATGGTTGGCATCTTGGGTTCCTATTTAATCAGATAATTCATCTTTCGTCAAAGGGTCGTCCACCTGTTCCGACCGGGATCTTGCGCCCAATGATGACGTTTTCCTTGAGGCCGTAAAGCCTGTCGGTGCGTCCACTGGTGGCGGCGTTGATCAACACTCTGGTGGTGTCCTGGAAGGAGGCGGCAGCCAAGAATGAGTCAGACCAGGTCGCCACCTTGGTGATACCAAGCAGTAGTTGGGTGAATTCGGCCGGGGTCTTCTTGTTCTTGGTCAGTTCATGGTTGGCTTCGATGACGGTTGCTTTGGAGACAATGTCGCTGGTCACGAAGAGGCTGTCACCTGGTTCTTCGATCTGGACTCGGCTGAACATCTGTCGCACGATGATCTCCAAGTGCTTGGCGGAGATGTCCTGGCCCTGCGCGGCGTAGATACGAAGGATCTCATTGATGATGTAGCGCTGGGTCGCTTCAATGCCTTTCAGGCGCATCAGATCGTGCAGGTTAAGCGAACCACTAGTAAGACGGTCACCTGGCTCAACTTGGTCACCACCGTCTACAGTTAGCTGCTTGAAGCCCGGAATGTCGTACTTAACCGGTATGGTAGCACCAGTCGTCATGACGGCTTGCTTCTTGCTGATCTCGACGACTCCATCGAATGGAGCGACTAGAGCGTTGCTGTCGTCTTCATCAGAGGCGATGACGTCGCCGGTGCGAAGTTCTGAACCAGACTTGACGCGAGCGATGCGACCACCGAGTGGCATCTTCTCAACTCGGCCGCCTGACGGAGTAAT
>DASZAF010000007.1 GCA_035945435.1 Candidatus Saccharimonadales bacterium
CCTGGCGATGCCGCGTTGAGTAGGGTCTGAATCGCTAAAGTATCTCGCGCTCCAGTTGTATCCCCGGTAGGGCCAAGCTGACTGGCATATGATGGGGTCGTCCAAGCTGCCGTAGTGGTGCCGGTGGCACCCAGTATCTGCCCACTACTTGGAGCGTTACTGATGCTAACCCCGTTGATCTTGGCGACGGTGGGGTTTGGGTAGCTTCCACTTAGATCGCCTAAGGCAGCAGTTCCGGATATCAAGGCTCCTGCTTGTTGGAGAGCAGAAGACTGCAGTGTGCCGTCACCATTGAGAGAAACTTCAAGAAAGTCGTTGAGGATTGTCCCCCAAGTGCCGTTGTCTCCTCCCTGAACCGGTAGTCGTGCCATAGTTTTTTGTCTTAATTCCCCCCAATAAGTTTCAGCACTTATAAGCATACTGATCAGTTTCAGGGTAAACAATACATGGTCAGGGTGTTATTGACAGAAATTGGTAGATGACCTCTTATAGCGATATGCATTGTATGACACTAATCACAGCTATCAAGAAAACTATATTTACAAAGATTTATTATATTTTGCAATATCACGCCTCTCAAGAAGCTTATGGCTATAGTATTGACAATACTATAAGGTATGGTATAGTGATATCAACACCAGAGGTGGTGAAAGATTAAGGAAGGAGAGGTTTTCGACATGAGTACGAAAAGCATCCGAACAATTGTTAGCTCAACTATCGTCGCAGGTGCGCTGGCTATTTCTGTAGCCGCTCCGGCATTCGCCTGTCATCCTGTCGGCGTTATCCAGAAACAAGTTAAGGACGTTACAACTGGCAGCGCGTTGGTTGAGGCAAACTCAGACAGCACTGCTCTTAGCGTAAATGAGGGTGACACCCTTGAGTACGTTATCACCATCGGCAATAACGGCGTTGCCGGCGACAACGGTCTCGGTGACATGGTCAAGACGGTTATGACCGACACCCTGCCTACGGGCGTCCAGTTGACCAGTAACCCGAGCGAAACGACTATCACCAACGACGTTGGTACGGTCACAGTCGGCCAGAAGGTCACCCTCAGTTACGAGGTTAAGGTAACCTCAAACCAGGATGGCGCATTCTTGACCAACAAGGCCTGTTTCACTGGCAACAATAAGAATAACAACGACCCCCAGAGTGGTTGTGACGTGGCTATCGTCAAGGTAAGTGTACCTCCGACCCCTACCCCAACTCCTACGCCAACGCCAACCCCTCCGGCTCAGAGCTTACCGACCACCGGTATCTCAAGCCTGGCTCCGGTCTTCGGCGCCATCCTGCTCGGTGCGAGCGTCTACCTAGTGGGTATCCGACGCAAACTTCTTAGCCGAGCCTAAGAAAAACGACCAATAAAACGAGACGAGCCTGGTGTTAACCGGGCTCGTTTTCAGTTCAAAAAAGTGCCGTGCCCGCCGGCACGACTAAAGTTGCGCCCTGACAGACACGGCCTTTTGTCTTAAGGGCTTTTTATTTTCTACCTTTAAGCATAAGCCATTCTGTTGAAATGACAAGTCGCGAAGTCGATTTTACGGGGATAAAATGCTATCTTTAAGAGATGAACGGCAAAAAGGCCTTCACGGACAGATTAGAAGCAACCCGCCACAAGATTACCTCCGATCGTTCCAGTCTACGGATTGGCGGCGATAGGCCGATTATGGTGCCGGAGGCCACCACTAAAGCCAACCCGTCGAAGCGGATCGTCTTTATCGTCACCGCCACTCTTGTCTGCAGTCTTATCCTCGCCAGCCTTATTCGTGAGCTCGTCCATATCTACTGGGAGTCAGCAACTCCTATCCCGTCAGGCACTCACGTTACCCAGAATGGACCAACGATCCTGCCATTTTCAACCTCTGGGACTATCTACTTTATTTCCGGCTTCAACTCTATCGCTGCTATGAAAGCGAACGGGGCGGTGCCCGAAAGCGTCTATACCCTGTCAGGCGGTTACCAGTCTCAAGGACAGATCACCAGCCTGAACGTTCTGCCAAATGGTAGCAAGATCGCCTTTACCTATAGCCAGGATACCGCCTCCAACCTTGGACGAAGTTGTATCTTTAGCCTCAGCGCAGGTAGCACCAAGACCACCAGCTTAACGCCTGGTTGCACAACGACAGGTTCATCGGATGACGACTCCCAACCCGTTCTCTCGCCCGATGGCAAGACGGTCTACTTTCTCTCGTATGGACGAACAGGCGGTCCAGGTATCTTTAAAGAGCCGATCTCGGGTGGTTCGGTTACGCTCGTGGTCGCCTTGCCATACCTTAACCCGACCACTAACCAGCCGATACTGCTCAGTTCACTAGCCATCTCACCTAACGGCAAGACTCTTGCCTTTCCTTACTTCAGGAGTTCGTCGCTCGTCCCCTATCTCTACACCGTGGGCACGGACGGCACAGGCCTGATACAGGCTTCATCTTCGCCCGCCTACGTCGACGAGGTCGATGGCTGGTCACCAGACGGCCAGTCGCTCATCGCAGTCACTGGTAGTAATAATAACTACCTCCGGATACTGAGTGCCGGAAGCGGAGCAGTCACTCGCACTCTAGCCACAGCTAGCAACGTCCAGGCCTTCGCCAAGGCAAGTTGGTCACCAGACGGCAAATTAGTAGCCTACGATCTAAATGGTTCACTCCAAAACTACAATATCTTTCTCATTTCCAGCACGGGTGGCACCTCGTACCAGATTACCGACATCGGACGGAATCAGATCCCAGTTTGGGCCAATCAATCTTCGCCACCACTCGGTGGGGCACCACTCAACTGAAATCAGGGCCGACTTTCTTGACAAACAGATAGCAGACACGAGATTATAAGAGAGAAGTAGTGCGGAATGTATGACATGACGTACCGACGCCAGTCAAAAACCGCACCTAAATGAGGGGTAAAGAAGCACCTATGGCATATTCGTTCGAAGTAAAAAACGTCGTTAAGCACTTCGGTGATGTGAAGGCTCTAAACGGCATCTCATTAAAATCCGAGGAGGGGACTGTCTTCGGCCTGCTCGGACCAAACGGGGCTGGTAAGACGACATTGGTTCGTATCCTGAGCACCCTTCTCCAACCTGATCACGGATCGGTTAAGGTCCACGGGATCGATGCCCTGAGAGAGCCGGAACGGGTCAGGGAGACGATCGGCCTGGCCGGGCAATATGCCGCAGTCGACGAATTCCTAACTGGTTACGAGAACGTCTATATGGTCGGTCGTCTTTACCGGCTCAGCCACAAGGAATCGGCCAGACGAACCAAGGAGCTACTCGAGCAACTTCATCTATCTTCAGCCGCCCACCGACCAGTTCGAACCTATTCTGGAGGAATGCGCCGCCGATTGGACCTTGGAGCCAGTCTGGTTGGTCGTCCGAAGATCCTCTTCCTCGACGAGCCGACCACCGGCCTCGATCCCAAGACCAGAATTGATCTCTGGAACATCATCCGCGATCTCGTCAAAGAGGGGACCTCAATTCTATTGACCACCCAGTATCTCGACGAGGCCGACCAGTTGGCGGACAAGATCGCCGTCGTTAACGAGGGTAAGGTGATCGCCGAAGGGACTAGTAGCGAGCTGAAGGCCCAGCTTGGTGGCGATATCGTCGAATTCGGCCTGACGAAAGCCAAGGATAAAGACAAAGCCCTATCAGCTGTGACCAAGCTAGCCAAGCAGCCACCAACCTTCGATGAGAACACGCTCGTCGTCAGGGTACCGGTAGCCAACGGAGCTAAGCATCTGATGGACATCGTCCAGGCGCTTAACAACGCTAAACTGACCGTAGCTACTCTCTCCCTCCACCAGCCGTCGCTTGACGACGTCTTCCTGGCACTGACCGGTGAGAAAGCTAAAGACACGACCGTCAACAAGCGGGACACCAAGAAAGGAGGCCAGCAATGAGTAAGCGCAGTCTCCACTACACCCTTGTGGATACTTGGATGAGCACCAAGCGCAACCTCTATAGGTACTTACGGCTACCCCAGCTTCTCTTCTTCTCATCAGTCCAGCCGATCATGTTCCTGCTGCTCTTCAACTATGTCTTCGGTGGCGCTCTCGGCGGAGCAACCCACGTCCCAGGTGGTAAGTACATCAACTTCCTCTTGCCTGGTATCCTAGTCCAGATGGTCATGTTCGGTGGTGTTCAGACCGGTATCGGCCTAGCTGACGACATGAGCAAGGGGATGATCGATCGCTTCCGTTCGCTGCCAATGAGCCGGCTAGCCGTGGTAGCTGGGAGAACGTTCTCGGATGCGTTCCGGAACTTGGCGGTAATCGCCATCATGGTCGGAGTCGGTTACCTGATCGGCTTCCGGTTTACCCAAGGTGTCGGCGACGCCCTGTTGATGGTCTTCGTAGCGCTCCTCTTCGGTTACGCACTCTCGTGGGTATTCGCCCTCGTCGGTATGTCGGTTAGGGACTCCGAGTCTGCCCAGCTGGCCAGCTTTGTCCTCATCTTCCCACTTGTCTTCGCCAGCGCCGTCTTCGTACCGGTCCAGACGATGCCCAGCTGGCTGCAGGTCTTTGTCCGCAACCAGCCAATTACGTTCGTCGCTGAGGCAGCTCGTCACCTATCTGTCGGTACCCCCGATGGTGGCGCTACATGGAAGATACTCTTGTGGTGCATCGGCATTCTGGCAGTCTTCATACCACTTGCCTTAAAGCAGTACACCCGTCGTACTTCGTAAACCCTTTAACGTTTGGCTCTGAACAGATATAGTTGGGGTAGATTATAGGCGCAAAGGGGACACGGTACATGAGCGATCAGACAGTGCTAGTAACAAAGGGTCTGACAAAAAGATACGGTTCGCTGGCCGCTCTTGACTCACTCGACATTGAGATTAAGAAAGGTGAGATCGTCGGCTATCTGGGCCCAAACGGTGCCGGCAAGACAACGACGATTCGCTTACTGCTCGGCCTCATTAAACCAACCTCCGGCCATGCGGAGATCTTTGGACTCGACTGCCAGAAGGATAAGGTTAAGATTCACCGGCGCCTTGCTTATGTGCCCGGTGAAGCCTCTCTCTGGCCCTCGTTAACTGGCGAGGAGACACTCTATCTTCTCGGCCAGATTCACGGTCAGGTTGATCTCTCATACCAGAAAACGCTCGTCAAACGATTCCAGTTCGATCCCAAGAAGAAAGTCCGCACATACTCCAAGGGCAATCGGCAGAAGATAAACTTGATTGCCGCTTTGGCCACCCGGGCAGACCTACTGGTACTCGATGAGCCGACCAGCGGCCTCGATCCGTTGATGGAACAGGCTTTCAGAGAGAGCATTCTCGAGGCCAAAAAGAATGGCCAGACCGTCTTCCTCTCGTCGCATATCCTCGACGAGGTTGAGGCGCTCTGTGACCGGGTTGGGATCCTTAGAGAAGGCAAACTGGTTGAGATAGGGACACTTTCTGAGATGCGTCACCTCTCGGCCCTAACCGTCGAGGCTACCTTTGCCGGCAAACCACCTCAGATCAAAAAGATCAAAGGCGTCAGCCGAGTTAAGATCACCGGCCACCACCTCAGCTGTCAGGTCCAGGGGCCGATAGACGAACTACTGGCCGCTCTTGCCAAGGCGAAGCCAAAGTCGCTGATCAGCCGGGAGCCTTCGCTCGAGGAGCTTTTCCTCTCACTCTACGGTGACAAGGATATCCGCAACAGAGGAACTGAGGAGTAATGACCACCACAAAAGTAGTGACGCCAACCTTCAGACGCTATGGTTTACCCGGTACAGTGGTTGGCCGTTTTGTCTTCAGGCGACATATGAAGAGTTTCATCTTCGGAGGCCTCATCTTCGCCAGCTATGTCATCTCAAAGGCGAGTAGCTACATCTCCATCTACCCCACCCAGGCCGATAGAGTAAAGATAGCCGGGACGCTGGGTGGTAACGTTGGCATAGAGGCCATACTCGGGCAGGCCCACAACCTGGTAAGCATCGGCGGCTATATGGCCTGGAACTTTCTCTGTCTACTGGCAGCCGTAGGCGCCGTCTGGGGCTTTCTGACGGCCATCAGGGCACTGCGCGGTGAAGAAGACATGGGACGATGGGAACTTATGCTGATCGGCCAGACAACGCCACGTAAGGCTACTGCCAATGTCCTTGCCAGTCTCTACGGCGGGCTGATCATCGTCTACGCCTTTCTCTTGCTGGCTCTCGGGGTTATCGGCAGAACGAACGGGGCAGATCTGACAACCAGCTCTAGCCTCTTCTTCGCCCTAACACTACTCTGCGGCGCAATCGAGTTTTTGGCAGTCGGTGCTCTGATGAGCCAACTGATACCTTCGCGTGGCAGGGCTGCCGGTTACTCAGCAATTATTTTCGGGGTCTTCTACGGAATCCGAGTGGTCGCCGATACGACCAGCGCTCATTGGTTGCTCTACCTCTCGCCACTCGGCTGGATTGAGAAGCTGCAACCGATGTATGCCAGCCAGCCACTCTGGCTTCTGCCGATATTCGGTTTTGCGATAGTCCTTTGTACGACGGCCGTCTTTTTGGCCGGACGACGCGACCTCTACGATGCCATCTTTGCCGACAAAAGTACGGCCAGGGCCCGTCTGAATATGCTTAAGACGCCCCTTAGCTTTGCCATGCGACTGACCAGACCCGCCACGATCGGTTGGCTTCTGGCCGTGGGAGCGGTCGGTTTCGTCTACTCCCTGTTTGCTAAAGCGGCCAGCCAAGTCTTTAGCCAATCGGCTAGTTTTGAGCGCACTCTCAGCAAGATCGCCCAGACAGCCCAGCACGAAGTCACCCTGGCCTATATAGGCATCATCTTCCTGCTAGCCATGATCGTCCTACTCGTCTACGCGGCCAGCGCAGTCGGCAGGGTCAGAAACGATGAGGCCCTCAGTTATCTTGACAACCTGCTAGTCCAGCCGGTCAGCAGAATGCGCTGGTTCTGGGGCCGAGTCATACTGGTTATCGGAACTATCGTAGTGGCCGGCCTGATCAGCGGGTTTGCCGCCTGGCTCGGTATGTTAAACGAACACCTGGGCATATCGCTTCAAACGCTGCTGGGTGCCGGACTGAATATCGCTGCCCCTGCCATACTGGTCACCGGTATCGGCTTCTGTGCCTTTGGGATAACCCCAAGACTGACCAGTTTTGTGGTCTATGGATCTTTCGGCTGGTCGTTTTTACTGTTGATGCTCGGTGACGGACTCAAGCTCAACCACTGGCTACTCGACACATCGATTCTTTACCATGTCCCGCTGGCACCGGCCGTCAATGAGAACTGGACCACGAGCGCCATTATGATCTGCATCGGTCTCGTCCTCTGTCTGATTGGTGATCTCACTTTCGATCGACGTGACCTTCAGAACGAATAAGCCAGGCGCGCAGCTGACTTAGAGGCCAAGATCACGATCTCTCAGAAGCGCCAGAAGAACACCGTTAGTCCACCCGAAACCGTCTTGGAGCGGATACTCGCCGCCCCCGCTCGATTGCTC
>DASZAF010000008.1 GCA_035945435.1 Candidatus Saccharimonadales bacterium
GACGCCTGACGCGCGCCAAGTCGCTTGTCGGCAGTTGCCCGTCTGTCTCGGCAGCGATACCCAGTAAACCGCCCAGCTGTGTGCCTAATCGGTCTTCTATTGTGGAACCCATATCTCCTTCCTCGTGCAGACTAAAAAAGCTCGCTGTGGGCGAGCTTCCTGCATCTTCTTATTTACGCGTTAAAAGCTCAGCCCTTGCGACCTTCCACTAGTAGAATAAAGTGAATGTTTTGCTGCTGAACTTGCATGGCAACTATGTTAGCTGATGTAAGCATAAATGGCAAGTCTGATTGACCGGGAGGCACGCGCACGCTACAATCATAAGCGTTATCAAAGCTATAGCTTAAAATACTACAAGGAAAAGATATGGCAGCTACCAAACGAAAGGTGTCATCAAAGAGAAAAACGGCGGCCAAACCGTCAATTAGACAAAAATTGCTCTCTCACACCGTCCTCCTGCCGGTTACCTTTATCGTTATGTTCGGTTTAACAGGGGTCTACGCACTGACATCGAGCAGCGCAGCTAGGTTTAACTATCACTACTTCTATGCTTGCGGCGGAATATATGCAGGACCAAGCACCAAATCTATCCCCTATGGAGAGCTCTGTCAGGGCTGGCACGCAGTTCTGGGTCAATATTGGTGTCCGAACCGCCCAGACTCTGAGGTGCATGACGGCAAGTACTATAACGATTGGTGGATTCAGCTTGCCTATCACTCTAAGGGCTACATCAATGACGTTTACGCCAGTGGCGGCAACAACAACAGCCCCGTCCCGGGCGTTGAAGCGTGGTACAGTTGCCCGACTACTCTAATGTAGTAAAGATTCGATCCGTAAATCAAACAGCCACCCAATTGGTGGCTGTTTTAGCTCTGGGAGTTATCTTCTTAAAGAGAGCTGACGTCAATGCGGACACCTGGCCCCATCGTACTGGCTATGTAGATGGTCTGAAGATAGACGCCTTTGACGCTGGCAGGTTTAGCGTCCTGGATGACTTTGATGAGAGCCTGGGCGTTCTCAAGAAGCTGGGGTTCCTCAAAGCTCACCTTGCCGATGGCTTGGTGAACGATACCCTGCTTGTCAACGCGGAATTCAACCCGACCAGCTTTGGCGAGCTTAACGGCATCAGCCACCTTGGCTGAAACAGTGCCGCTCTTTGGGTTTGGCATGAGGCCACGTGGACCGAGCAACTTGGCGTATTTGGCGAGTCTGGCCATCAGCTGCGGAGTGGCAATCAGAATATCAAAGTCGATCTGCTCCTTATCGAGCAGTTGGAGGAAGTCTTCCTCGCCAACGATATCAGCGCCTGCTTTCTTGGCTGCCTCATGCTGGTCTGCGGGAGCGAAGACAGCAACGCGGGTCGTCTTACCGGTACCATGTGGCAGGTTGACAGTGGCGCGAATGTTCTGATCTGCGTGCCGTGGGTCGACACCAAGTTTAATGTGAAGTTCAACCGAACCGTCAAATTTGGTGGTTGAAGTACCTTTGGCAAGTCCAACTGCCTCTTTGAGGTTGTAACTCTTGCTAGAATCTATTTTCTTAGCGGCCTCTTTGTACTTCTTTGAACGACGCTCGCTCAAAGGGCGTGTCTTTGGAGTCGGGCCACGTGTCTCAATACTGGCTTTCTTGTCTTCCTTCTCGACTTTCTCTTCGGCCTCTGCCTTGGCACGGCGGGCTTTCGGCCCGGCTTTAACTGGCTTTTCGACCTTCTCTTCTGCAACTTCGACCACTTCCTCTGGCTCGCTTACGGGAGCTTGGGTGATCTCTTCTTCTGTCGTTTTAACTTCCGCTTCTTCAGCGGCTTCTGCTTTTCTTGCAGCTTTCTTTTCAGCCATAACAACTCCTTTGTGGTGCAAGCGGCTTTTTAAGCCTCCCACGTCTTACATTATCGACTATTTGTCCCAGTCAACCTCAATACCCATGCTGCGGGCGGTACCGGCGACAACCTTCATGGCGCCGTCAATATCGTTGGCATTGAGACTGCCAAGTTCCATCTTCTGCTTGGCAATTCCCTCGAGCTGGCTCTTGGTGATCTTACCGACTTTGTCGCTGTGCGGCTTACCAGAGCCCTTATCGAGACCGATTGTCTTGAGGATCATCTCATCTGTTGGGGTACCTGTGATCGTGAAGCTGAATGTTCGGTCTTCAAAGATCTTGATCTTAACACCGACGTTCTGCCCCATCATGTCCTTGGTCTTCTCATTGAATGGGTTGATGAAGTCCATCATGTTAACCCCGTACTGACCGAGGATAGAACCGACGGGCGGCGCGGCACTGGCTCGTCCACCCGGGACGCGCATCTTAATGTTCGCAACTACTTTTTTCTCTGTCTGTGCCATGATTTCAAATACCTATTATACTGTAATTTACTTCTGTTAACAAGGGTAGTTAGACTTTTTTGACCTGCAAAACGTCGAGTTCAACCGGTGTTTCGCGACCGAACATACTAATCAGCACCTTGAGCTTGCCCTTTTGAGAGTCGATCTCGCTGATTGCGCCCTCAGACCCCTTGAACGGACCGTCGACCACGTTGACTACTTCGCCCTGTGCGAAGTCGATGCGATGCTTCGGCTCTTCGACGCCCATACGACGCTTGATCTTGTTGATCTCATCTTCTGAGATAGGCGTCGGTGTTGTACCTGAACCAACGAAACCGGTCACACCTGGAGTGTTCCGGACGATATACCAGGCATCCTCACTCATCCTGATCTCGACCAGGACGTAACCCTGGAAGATCTTCTTCTCGACCACTCGTCGCTTGCCGTTTTTGATCTCGATCTGCTTCTCTTTGGGGACAAGCACGTTGAATATCTTGTCAGCCATATCAAGCGACTCAGCTCGCTGCTTGATAGCCTCTCGCACCTTCTCCTCGTA